>NZ_BORB01000005.1:0-169376 GCF_018332955.1 Lederbergia ruris | reverse complement strand
TCGTCTTTCGCAAATCACCACGCACACAGAGGCTCCATGTCAAGCCTTCAAATACACATTTAAATAAGTTTCGAAGCACAATGAAAAAAATTAACTTTTATGTGTCCTAAATATTGACGTAGATCCAACCATTTGACACCACTCCTATTGACAGTTTTAATCATTTAATCGAATTAAGCTCTCTCTATGACTTTAGGGGCATTAAAGTAATCTTATTTAGTATTGACACATTTATTGGCTTTGATTTATTTTTTGATACATGACTTAATATAATATTTTTGTCAGCATTCCCCTTCACTTCACTAATTTTTGACCACAGTTGGAACAAAAATTGCCACCGTTCGTTTTTGTTCCACAATTCGGACAGTAAATAGGAATTGTTCCATCTTTGGCATCAGAGTTTGTCGGAGTTGGATTTGACGGTTCTTCCTTTTGGTCCATATTTTTCATCATTTCCTTTGCCATTCCCATGCCCATCATCATGCCAGCCATGTCAGAGGCCGTGCCTCCTCCCTTTACTTTGCCGGAAGAAATTCCGTCTGTCATGGAAACTTGTTGATAACGACTTATATCGCCAATCATTCCATGAGAGGCATTTTTGGTAATCATATCTTGAATTTCCTTCGGATAATTGAAGCTCATAATATTAAAGCCTGTGATCGTCATTCCACTATCTAAAATCTGCATATCCAAATCTTCTTGGATACCTTTGGCAATCTCGAAAGCATTGGCTTGCAGATTAAACATATCCTTTCCCTCACGCGTAATCCATTTCATCAAAAGCTGGTCAAGGATGGCAGTAATCCGGATTTTCACATCTTCTACTAAATAGCGATCTTTCACTCCAGCAATCTTATCCATGAGCGCAATATAATCATTCACTTTGAATTGAAAGGTTCCATTTGCCCGAACGGGTAAGCCACCTGGTAATTGCGGAGTAGGAATATTAATCGCATTCTTCGTTCCCCATCTAACCGTAAATTCCTTCGTATTGACAAATAAGACCTCTACTCGCAGCCCACTATTGAAGCCAAATTTAAAGCCTTTTAACGTTGAGAGAAAGGGAATAATTTGTGACTCAATATTATAGTCGCCTTCTTCTTCAAAAATTCCTTCCAATCTTCCATTATTAAAAAAGACTGCATCTTGCCCAGGACGAATAATCAGTCGACTGCCTTTTTTAATTTCACGATTATTCCATTTCCAAAAGATCATATCATCTCGGAATTCTTCCCATTCGATTACATTGGCAAATTGATTTTTAAAAAAACTCATTATGCATCCTCCCTTGTATCATTCACTGGCCTTTGCTAAACTCTAAAAACTGCCTCTACTCCCACTATGTGAGTGGCCGCCACTGGTTCTTCCACCGCCACCACCAGAAGAGCCGCCGCCACTATTACTTTGAGGCTTTCTTCGCTTTGTTGTGGTCGTTCTAATATATTGATCTCTTCTGTTTACTACGCGTGAGGTACTAGAATCCTCGTACGTTTTATTATTAATAGTGACTCTTCCGCCGGAATTATAAGCCATTCCCCCGACAATGAGTACCCCTAATCCAATCGAGACAGCTGCCTGAAACCATAATTGGAACAGGAGATTATCTGGGCTCAGACCAAAGCGGATCCCCATATATTCATCAGCGGTTAAAATGAATGTTTGAAAAGCTGTAAAATAGTCTTCATTCTTCATAGCCGGAGTAATTTTATCGCGAATTAAATCAAGTCGATCATCATTTAATAATTTCTCTGCTTTATAAAATCCAGCTAAATAAATTTCTCTATGTTGCATATCAACTGTTAAAATAGCGGTGTTTCCATGTTTTTTATCATAGCCAGGACCCTTTTCATCATAGAAATCCTGCATATATTTTACAACATATTTTCCTTCTGTATCATTGGTCGTTAAAATAATAAAATCTGTTTCTCTTTTGACACTATATTCTTCCGCAAGGACTTCTAACTGTTCGGTTTCTTGCTCGGTCAACAACTCTGCATCATCATAGATTCTTTGTTTCGTTGGAGAAGCCGCCATAACGGGACTAGTAAAAAGGAGAATAGATAAAGAAAACAGCGTAAAAAGTGTGATTAAAATACCTGTTCTTTTCACCAAAGGCCGCCCCCTAACAGCAAGGAAATCAGTTTCAAGGTGATAAAGCTTCCTCCAGCAATTCCACTAAACCAACCTGCTATCTTGCCATAACTAAGTGGCGGTTTCCCAACAATCTTTCCCGTTTGCCCATTCATCGCAAAGGTATGCTCCGATTTGTCATAATCATAATAAACCATCCAAATAGGAAAAAGTACGTAGGCACTTTGTTGCTTTTTAGTATGAATATCTTTTGTTCGATAACTTACAGAAGAATATCCACCCATTGTAGAGGAAATATAGGAATCGATAAATCCTTTTATTCTATCTTTTACTCGTGGGAGCAACTCATCATCATTATAATTATATTTTTCTGCAATATAACCTGCTAGATATGGAGTCTTAAAATCTTTTAAATCTTCATAATGAAACGGCTCCAATTTATCCATGATTTGATCTGGCATTTTTTCAGAAGCATCTGCGGGAACCTTTATATAATCTAAATTAATCCTGCGCATCACATCATAATATTTTGTCTCTGTATAAATATAATTGCCACGCGTATATTCCCTTACTCTTGTACACGTTGCTTCTACATGAACCTTACTGTTTAAATCATATAACCAGAACGGGACGTACATCCCTGTGATGGCCTTAATACGGTCTGCTGTCATGAACCCCTTTGGTGTTAAGCGTCCGTTTTTACACCAAGTCCGAAATGCCTTCATCGCTTCTTCTTTACTAATTTTGAAAGGAATGACCATCTTTGGAGCCAATACACCTGATAATCGATCTGCCAATACAACCCCAGCTCCACAGAAACTGCAGGTTGTCGCCGTGGTATCTGCATCAGTGAGAATGACGGCACCACAGTTTTTACAATGGTATTCTTTCGCCTCATCTTCTGAAAAAGTTGTTAAAATATGTTCATCCGAAAAATCTTCTATATTATCTTTTCTGCCACAGCTGGGACAAGAAAGGGTTCCAGTATCACTGTCGAAAACCATATCATCGCCACAATTGGGGCATTTATATTGAATGACCATTCATGTTCACCTCGCTGTTCCCTCTTCATTAGGAAAGCTGTAGCTTAAGCTACAGCTTTCGGAGTTTAGTCTTCCTTGTTTTTCATTTTTGCTTTCAAGGCAGCTAGCTCATCGTCTACCCCAGTATCTGTATCATATTTTGTCATTAAATCATCAATATTATCTTTTGGGTTGGCATTTAGTTCAGCCATGGCATTCGCTTCATCTAAGGCTTTGTTTACCTTTTCTTCCATTCTACCAAAAGCGGAAACAGAGTCATTCGCCCCTGTGATCGATGAACCGATTTTGTTTAATCTTTCTTGAGTTTTAGCAACAGCCATTTTCCCTTTAATCATCGTACGGCGCGCTTCTAATTCTCCAATATCAGAGACAAGTTTATCATGCATTTCTCTCATCCGAAGCGCATTGGAAGAAGCCAAGCTATAAGCTGATTGTAACTCTGCTTGCTGTGATGTTAGAGTTGCCTTTTTTTCTAAAAATTTTCTTGCGTCTGCTTCATTATCAGCCTCTAGCGCTTTTACAGCATAGGTTTGCATTTTTTCAATTTCTTTTACGCATTCATCTAATGCGCGTTTAGATCTTTGTTCTTCTGCCATGACAGATGCTGTTTCAGCCTTTACCTTCCCTAAATCACTCTGTAAATTTCTCATGTATTGATCAATCATTTTTTCAGGGTTTTCTGCCTTGTCTAAAAGGGCGTTAATATTACTTGCCATAATGTCTTTAAATCTAGATAAAATACTCATAAAAGGGTCCTCCTATTTTTTTAGTGTAGTATATATACTGTTTTGTCCTTCAAAAAGATTCATTTTTTTAAAAAAATCAAGATAAAATAATTGTAACATTTCCCTGTTAGCTACGTCCAATGATGGTAAAGGGGGTTTTATCTTATGAAAAAATTGCTTTTTGTCTCCTTCCTTCTCATCCCATTATTGTTAGCCGCTTGTAGTACAAATCAGTCAAAAGAAAGCAGTGATACCGCCGGCTTTTCAAAAAATGATGTTTCAATAGCCAAGACAGAAAGTTCAAGTGATGCTTCGATTGGTGCAACGGAAAATTCAAGTAAAGATCAGTCAGTAGAAAACGACTCTGAAGAAGCAGAAAGAAAAGCTACAACAGAGCGAATGGTGATTCATCAAGTTCAGTTACAGGTTCTTGTACAAGATCTTGATCAAGCTCAAGCTTCGATTGAAAAGAAAGTGGCGCAATACGCAGGCTATATTGTTGAGTCGAATATGTACCGAGAAAGCGAGACAGAAAAAGCAGGTCAGCTTGTGATTCGCATTCCTGATAAGGATTTTCAAACATTTCTTCGTGAAACGGAAGAGGAAGTGATCGAAGTTCTTGAAAGAACCATTTCCGGTGAGGATGTTACAGAACAATATGTTGATTTAGAAGCTAGATTACAATCAAAACGAGTGGTTGAGAAAAGATTATTAAGTTTTTTAGAGGATGCTAAAAAAACTGAGGATCTATTACAAATATCGAATGATCTAGCCAATATCCAAGAAGAAATTGAAACGATTACAGGTAAGATGAAATTTTTGAAAAATCAAACGGATTATTCAACGATTACCATTTATATGCAGGAAGATTCTATCCAAAAAATTGCCGAAAAACCTTTAAACACATGGGGAAAAACAAAAAAACAACTGGCAGCGAGCACCAATTTTTTGCTTTCCGCAGGTTCCGGATTAGCCGTCTTCTTGATTGGAAACCTTCCTATTTTCATTATTGTATTAATGATGGGCCTAGTCCTGTTTTATTTCATTAGAAGGCGAAAAAAGAAAGAATAAAAGAGCTTCACCTGAATGGAATCCTATTATTCAGGTGAAGCTTTTATTTAATGGGCCATTTTCTTCGTTCTGATTAAAAGATAAATATATAAAAAGATGGATAACATAACTGAGCCAGCAGAAGTGATGTAGATGACGTTATAACCATAAAGAAAAGCTAATTGACCAAATGTCATGGCCCCTAATCCGACACCTAGATCAAAGAAGGAAAAGAAAGTGGCATTAGCCATTCCCTTACGATTATCGGGAGATGCATCGACGGCCCATGCCTGTAAGGCTGGTTGAACACTACCAAAGCCAAGTCCATATAGCCCTGCTGCAATTAGCATAACTGTAATGTTTGGAAGCCAAGACAAGAGAATCATAGCGATAAAAACTAAAATGGTTCCAGGTAGAAAAACATAGAGATGCCCTTTTTTGTCATAAATTTTTCCGGCAAATGTTCGAGATAACATTAGGAATAATGCGTAAACTAGAAAATACATTTCAATACCTGCAATATTTTTCTCGGCCGCATATAATGGTAGAAATGAAGCAATCCCGCCAAATGTGACAGTGATAAAAAATAACAATAGAGACGGTTTAATCGCCGACTTTTCAAATATGTCAAACTTAGGGACTGCTGCCTTATTTGGTGATTCTTCTACCTTCTTATAGTGAATTTGTGAAGAAAGCAATAGTGCTGCTAATCCTAAGCTACCACAAATTAAGAATAGTGAAGAAAAAGAGATTTTCCCGACAAGAGTTAGACCAAGAGAAGGACCGAAAGCGAGTGCCAGATTACCTGACAAGCCAAAATACCCCATTCCCTCTCCCCTGCGCGTTGGGGGGATTAAATCTGTCGCAATCGTTCCACTTGCTGTAGTAGAGAAACCCCACCCTACTCCTTGAACAATCCGCATGATGAGCAATAATGCGATACTAGCAATGAAAGCATAGGATCCAACAGATAGAACAAATACACATAATCCAAGCATGTAAACGAAACGCCGACCTTTGGATTCCAAAGCATGACCAGCATATGGTCGGAATAAAAGTGCAGAAAAAGTAAAGATCCCGACAATGATCCCAATCATTTGATCACTGCCCCCTAATTCTTTAACAAAGATTGGCAGAGTAGGCAATGTCATCTGAAACCCAAGAAAAACGAAAAAATTGGCGATGCAAATTAAAACAAAATCTCTCGTCCAAATTTTTTCTCTAGTATTAGCCCCTTGAATTTTCCCTTGTGAATCCATTTCAATTTCTCTCCTAACTCAAACAAAAATGTATTTTAAGAATAGCCCACATTCTAATGTAGCAAAGTAATGACTTTTAAAGAAAACTACTAAAATGCATCAAATAGACACTTTCAAGCAAATATTTAGTTTCACGAAACAACTTATACAATGTAGCATAATCTACTGCTGCATGTCTAGACATACAGCGCCTGAGTGTATAAAAGAAAAGAATGTCTTCTAATCTCAGACATCCTTTCCGCTCAGAAAAACTATATTTCATATTCCCATTCGTCTTTTAAATGTAAGTAAACGATTAGGAGCATATTTTCCGATTCTTGACTATCTTTATGTTCCCATTCTAATCCTAATTTAGGAAAGATGATTTGTGCTACTTGATCTGTCAATTCTATACGATCCTTTACATCTAATTGTTTAAAGCGATTCGCATACGTTCGGATTAAATTCCAATCCTGCATGTCAATGGATTTTAAATTCCAAGTATCTAAGGACAGACTTTCTTTTGTTAGACCTCTATCATGAATTTCTCTTTCAATGCTCGATTGCTTCTTTTTAGATGGAGCATTTTCATCATAAACCACAATCGTTCCCGCTAACAAATCCCCTAATCGTTTCTTTTTCGGATGGAAGAAAATCATTAACAGCCCAACTAAATAATAAGGTAACGAATCAATGATTAACAATAGATTACGAATGAAACTCGCTAGAAAGGTAATGCTTTGGCCATTTTCTTGAATGACTCTAATTCCCATGATCTTCTTTCCGATTGTTTTACCACCCCAAAAGAATTCAAGGATCACAAAATAACCGTAGTTGAGGAGAAACAATCCAATTATCATGAAGACAAATAGATAAGATATCGCGTCTTCCATAAATGGAATTTCTGAAACGGCAAATACTAAAAGAAAGCTCACGAGTAAAATGATCACCATAGCAATCGATAAAATCACGTTATCAATAATGAAAGCAACCGTTCTAGAACCTAATCCTGCTAGCTGAAATTGCAGGGAAATATATTCGGGAGTCTTCACTCCTACTTTTTCTTTATCCAATGGTATCCCCCCAAAGACTTATTTTTGTTAAAGTGTTTCTATTTATCTAAAACATTATTATAATTATAAGCATTGATTCGATTTACTAAGGAATTGGCAGGTGAAAAAATAATGAATATCAAACAGTTTACTCAGCAACATCGTGAAGACTGGAAACAACTTGAGGATTTATCCAGAATGATTGGCAAAAGCAAAAGAAATGTGACAGCAAAATCAATGAAGCAATTTTACCGATTATATCAAAAAGCTTCACAGAATCTCTCCTATAGTCAAACAAATTTTCCTAATGAAAAGTTAACAGGCTATCTGAATGAGTTAGTCTCTAGAGCCCATAATGTATTATATAAAGATCAAACGACAAGTATGGGGCAGTTTCGCCACTTTTTCACAACTACTTTTATAGGCCTATTATTAGAACAATGGAAAGCGATACTCGTAGCCATGGGTTTATTTGTATTAGGGATGCTAGGAAGCTTTTTCACCGTTATATCTGATCCGCTTCATCTCTATACAATTCTGCCTAATGATATCGCACAATCGGTTGACCCTACCCAATTAGGGAGCAATGACGGAATGGTTGATTCACCGACCATGTCAGCTGCCATTATGACAAATAATATTCAAGTGGCTTTTCTCGCTTTTGCAGGTGGGATTACTTTAGGTATATTAACAGTCTATGTAATGGTCTATAACGGTATTATTGTTGGCGCACTTGCGGGTCTTTTTTGGGCACATGGAAAGTCCTACGATTTCTGGGCCTATATTGTTCCCCATGGCATGATCGAATTAACCGCCATTTTCATTGCTGGAGGAGCCGGTTTATTAATGGGCTTTAAGCTTTTTGTACCAGGCCAATTTTCTAGAGGCTTTCAATTAAAAAAGCAAGCAATTCGCTCTATACAATTAATCATTGGGACGATTCCTTTATTTATTATCGCCGGAGTGATAGAGGGATTTATCACCCCAGCTGCGATTTCTTTGGAAGCCAAGTATTTTGTCGCTTTCCTTACGATCATTGGCTTAATTCTATATGTTGTGATCGGCAAACAATTATTAAATCGCCGCCATGCTATAAAAGGTGTCGATTCATAATATCGATATAGTGGGAAACGGCCGCTGTTGCTAGGTATTCCCCTTGGGCCTCCATCATTTGGAGGCCTTGACTTTCCCATTTGTTTTTTTCCCTTTGAATAAAAAGAATTTCCTGTTGCGCAATACTTTTTTCCATTGCCAAATCGGCGTATGTTGGCTGCATTCTCGCCTTTTCTACTAATTGTTGATCTTCTATTCCGATCATAAAAAATAAATGGCGTCTGCGGAGTCGCTTTAGATACATTAAAGCTGATTCTTCATGTAAAAACGTGCGAATATCGCTAAATAATAGAATGAGACTACGTTTTTTCTGCATCGTATCTAAGAAAGAGAACACAGTTCCGTAGTTCGATTCAAAAGCATCGACATGCAGATCGTAAATGGCATGAAGGATTGTTTGGAGATGGTCCATTCCTTTTGCTGGTGGGATGTATTTTTTTACACTCTTTGAAAACGCAAGGACAGAAACATAATCGCCCTTTTTTAAAGCGGCCGCTGCTACAGTTAAAGATGCTTCCAGTGTTTTTTCCAGCTTATTCCCCGTCTCCAACTCGGCTCCCATAATCCTGCCACAATCAAGCAAAATCGTAATATATTTCCCATGTTCTGGCTCATATTCATTTGTCATCAACTCATTAAGTTTAGCTGTTTGTCGCCAATTGATTTTCCGTGGATCATCGCCTACAACGTAATTTCGGATCTGTGCAAAATCCCCCATCCCACTTTGATACTTTCTAATTTTTTCGCCATCGTATAATAAAAACTTTTGTGCATCTTCTAAAAAAGCTCTTGTCTCAGTTAAATCAGGTATCACTTTTATAGTCTTTTCTAAATCGACGAGCATTTGCTTTTCCCATAATCCCCAGGTACTCCGATAGCGGAAATATAAATGTTTCAGCTCATATTTTCCTCTCACACTTGCTTTCGTTTCGTATGCAACCTGGCTAACACTTCCCCTTTCAACCTTTCCTCGTACAGGGAAAGGACGTTGAAAGGATAAGGGTAAGCCGTCAACAAAGGAGTATGTAAAAGCATAATTCGAGCTGTTCTTTATTTCAATCATCATCTCGTATGGTAATCCTCGCTCTAATTCTTCTTGGATGATACGCTGAAATTGAATTTGCTTCCGTTTAGGTGTAAAAAAGAGATCGATAAAACTAAATAAAAGGATAAGTGTATTGATCCCAAAGACAAATGTCCAAGAAATCCCCCAAAAACTAAATAATAATAACACAACACTTAATATTCCATAGACAAAAAGTAATCGTTTCGATGGTAAAATCCCTTTATCTTGGAACAGGAACCGACCCCACCAGCTCTTGGATGACTTGATCAATGGACGCTCCCTCCAATTCTATCTGTGGAGATAACTGTACTCGATGCCGTAAAGATGGCTTTGCTACCATTTTTACATCATCGGGAGTAACATAATCCCTACCCTCCAAATAAGCCCATGCCTTGCTTGCTTTTCCTATGGAAATAGCCGCTCTCGTACTTGCTCCAAAACGAATGGATTCAACCTCTCTTGTTTTGCGGACAATTTTCATAATATAATCGAGCACACCGTCTCCCAATGTAACCTGTTCAATTTCTTTTCTAATCTCCAAAAAGGAATCTAGTTGCATGACGGCGTCCACTGCTGTTTTTAATGGTGTAGGTTCAATCATTTGTTGAAGGACAGCTTTTTCTTCCTCAAAGGAAGGGAACTCAATATAAAGCTTAAATAAGAAACGATCTTGTTGGGCTTCAGGTAAAGGATAGGTTCCTTCAAATTCAATTGGATTCTGTGTCGCCACTACGAAAAACACCTCTGGCAATGAATACGTTTCTCCTTGAATGGTTACTTGCTTTTCCTCCATCGCTTCTAATAAAGCGGCTTGTGTTTTCGCCGGTGTTCGATTGATCTCATCTGCAAGGAGAATATTGGTAAAAATGGGACCACGGATTGTCTCAAATTGCCCTTCTTGCATATTGTAAATACTGCTTCCTGTTATATCACTTGGCAATAAGTCTGGTGTAAATTGAATTCGATTAAAACGACCATTTAGCAGTTCCGCTAATGTTCGAACTGTTTTCGTTTTTCCTGTTCCTGGAACACCTTCCAAAAGTACGTGGCCATCTGTAAGTATGGCAGATAGTAATAGTCGTAAATTGGTTGTTTGCCCTAATATTTTTTCTTCGTATTTTTCTAGTAAGGATGCTAATTCTGGTTTCATCCTTCCTCCACCTCTTTCCTTAAGCGATCAATATTCTTTGACCAATATACATATTCTTGCTTACTCATATCCTTTTTTGTTAATGCGTTTGTTAATTTTTTTATAAACGTTGCGAGGTCTGTATCAGGTATGTTTATATCCCTACGTAACAGGTCATCTAAAATATCTGGCCAATCTTTTGTAGAAGAAATTCCCCAACGTTCTTTCATTAATGTTCTGACATACTCCGCCTGTGTGTGCAAACTGTCGTGGTATAATTTCCCTTTTAAATACCAAGATGATAGTGCTTTGAGTCTTTCATCACTAAAACGAACAGATTCTTCTCTCGGAATGAAGATCGGGCCAAATCTTTTACCTGTATTCCATAACCATAATAAAGTAAGGAATGCAGCTTGAATCATGAACAAAATAAACCATTTAGGATAGGTATTTACAGTTGTGAGCGGAGATTGGCTTCCATGTAAGTACTCATCAAATAATATTTCGCTCGGCGCAATATCGTTTAACAATGAAGTGATGATCGGAATATGGTCAGCAGTCAGTATTTCTTTATTAGCTAGCCATTTCGGTGAATTCACGACATACAGTTGTCCATTGCCATAGGAGTGCTTTAGGCCTAATGGTCCTTCTTCATCGTGAAGGAGAATTTGATCACCCTCTTTGGTTATTAGTCGCAAGGGACTAGTAAGGAGTGCCTGAAGCTCCCGACCGTTTTGATCCACAACAGTTTCGACTTCATCTAAATTGTTCACACTTGTTGGCTCAGTCGTAAGTCCAAAAAAATCATCAGGAGTCTCCGAGATTAACAGAATTGTATTCCCTGCTTCCATATAGGCTTGATATTCTTGCATCTCCTTACTATCCGGCATAATAAATGGTTCAATGATGATGAGTAATTGATTGTGATCTGTCATTGGTAGTTGTTCTGAAGAATAATGAAATCTTTTGACCGAATCAAACTCTTGATCTAAATATGTATAAAATGCCTTCACTCCAGTTGGAGAAGGTGACTGGGAAACGAAGTTAGGATATTCTTTTTGATTAGGTGTATAAAAGAGATAGCTTAGGATGATAAAAATAATGAGCAAAACAGTCATCCATATCCATATTCGTTTATGACTGGATTGTGGCTGCAATTCGTATTTTCCCCCTTTCTCTTATCCTTCTGAAGAGTGATGTTTTTCTTCTAATCCTGCTATGATGTCTTTCTTATAATTTTCGTATTCTGCTGCTTCGATTTGCTGTTCACCATACGTCACTTTATCGAAGAAACGAGCTAAAGTGTAAAACTTTTGCGCCCATGCTGGATGAGTCCTTTTTAATTCTGCATAATATTCCCAATTGGTTTTCCACACTTTTGCTTCAAGCCAACCACATTGATTAAAATATAGGAGTAGAGCCAGGAATAGATGGCGTGTAGCCTTCGTATATTCCTTCATTTCTTCTAGTCTTTTTACTTCAGCTATGTGACTTTGATAAGACCATTCCATTTCAGACAATTTCTGTAATGGTGGTTGATTTCTAAACTTTGTTTTTCTTACACCATAACGGATGATCAATATTACGGCTAATGCTAGTAGTAGAATGACGACCACAATAAGAACTATAAGCAATATGCTCGCTGATGTGTCCACCATTTTCATAGAAGGGAACAGCTTTTCAAGCTGTTCCATCAACCAGTGTTTTGCCTTAGACCACCAAATTTGCAATGTATTTTGCGATTCTTTGTTGTACACTTGATATTCTTTGGTATTCAATATTTTTTCTAGATCTTGTCTCGCTTTATCTGGATCCAACATATTTCCATCACCTAACCTATTCAGGTCCGTTATGGACGAACATTATATTCACTAATTAAATCTTTTAAATCTTCTGCTTCAAATCGCAATTTTAAATCATAATACATAACAGAATATCCAACAGCAAAAATCATACTTGTAAATAAAGTGACAACCCCGGAAACTAAAGTAACAAACACACTATTCCCAAGTAATATCATTAATGAAAATTCAACTGAATAAATAATACTGGAAATAATAAGGAAAAAAACTAGATACAATCCCAATAGTACCCATGCGCGACTTTTTGTCATTTTCCAAGATTTGGAGAAACCTAGAGGTTCTTCCCCAAGAATGACGGGACCAAAATAAAAACTCCATCTTGTCAAGAAATAGCCTACCCCAATCATCGTTCCCAGCACCATTAGAATGGCAAGAATTACACCTATGACAGGATGAATGAGTCCACCAATTACTCCGACGATGCCAATGAAAAACATCGGAACAAAGAAAGATCCAAAAGAAATCAACCCAAACAAGAAACTGCTTGCTAGTAAATAGCCGTAGCGTGGGAAAACCTCCTTCATCACTTGCCCCAATGTGAATGTTTCGTTTTTGCGGATATGATTGATCATCAACATAATCGATCCTAATGCAAGTGGGTATAAAAATATACCTAGGAAACTGACAAGACTAATACCAAGATCAGCTATGACATTAGCAGGAGTATCCTCAAAACTCATAATGGTTTGTTCGAACCAAAACTCCCCTTCTCCACTCCCTTTAAAAAAGGCAGCACCAGACAACAATTTAATAAAGGCTTGCACTAAAAAAATAGGTCCCATAAAGATTAAGAAAACGGTGAAAAATGGTGCAAAGTTATTTTTTCCTAAACTAAATGAATGATCTAAAATCCTTCCAAATCCCTTTGGGCTGTTAAATTTTGTATCCAATGAATATCCTCCCCGTTACACGAAATGAAATAATCATAAGGCCTATTTTATCATTAATCGCAGATAAGAAGGGAATCGTTTCTCATTTTAGGATAAAATTCCTGTTTAGGCATTTTTAGTTCCATATATTTGCAGTTATCTAGGACTAACCTCATTTGAATGATTTATTATATGACGTATGCTTAGTAAATATGGTGATAAAAAAAGATGTTGCTGGTGTAATAACCAACAACAGTCTTCAGTTGGCCTGCAGGACGCAGGTGATAAAGGCGTGGCGATTGTTATCGCGAATTTAGCCTTATATAATAAATTCTTCGTAATCCTTCTCAATGCTGGGTTATGTTCTACTTAAAAATAATTACTCATCACCGATAATTTTAACTTCCGTTTCTAGATCTACTCCAAATTTATCTTTCACTGTTTTTTGTACATGCCGAATAAGCTGAATATAATCGGATGACGTTGCATGATCAACATTGACAATAAAGCCTGCATGTTTCGTAGACACTTCAGCTCCACCAATTCTAGTTCCTTGTAAGCCGCTGTCTTGAATTAATTTTCCTGCATAATGATTAGGTGGACGTTTAAATACACTTCCACATGAAGGATATTCTAATGGTTGTTTAGATTCACGTAAAAATGTATTTTCATCCATTTTTGCTTTAATGGCTGTTGGATTTCCTTTTACTAATTTGAATTTCGCGTCAACGATAATATATTTTTTCTTAGCGAACACACTATTTCTATAGGCAAAATCAAATTGATCTCGTCCTAGTGTTAAGATTTCACCTGAAGGAGTAATTACGGTGGAATGGGTCAGTACTTCTGAAATTTCTCCACCATAGGCACCAGCATTCATAATCAAAGCTCCCCCAACTGTTCCTGGAATCCCACACGCAAACTCAAGACCAGATAATTGAGAATCGAGAGCTGCTCTTGACACATCAATAATGCTTGCGCCACTACCACAATAAATCTCTTCGTCCTTGACGCTAATTTTGTTAAACTTCTCTAGACTTATGACAATGCCACGAATTCCTGAATCTCTTATAATCACATTTGTCCCTTTTCCCAGAATCGTCAAAGGGATTTCATGTTGAGCCGCATATTGGACAATCACTTGTAATTCTTCAATTTCACTAGGTATCGCAAAAATATCACTATTACCGCCCGTTTTAATAAAGGTATGTCTTGATAATGGTTCCGATTGTAAAAACTCAACATGTGGTAATTTTTTTTGTAAATCTTTCATTATGTTCACAATTTCCATCATATTATTCTGCCTCTTATAAATTATTTGCGAAAATCTAAACTCCGCTCGCAACGGTTCAAAAAACATTATACTAAAAAAAGCGAGATGAATGCAGTATAAAAATAATGGGCTAACCATAATTAATATATTCATTCATCTCCATTCCGTTCAAAATCTGCGTTTTATCTAGGCATTACATTTGTTTAGGTGCCTGTATTCCTAATAATCTAAGTCCTTCTTCTAGCACGATCGTCGTGGCCTTGACAAGGGCCAATCGGGTTGTTAGACAATGATCGTTATGCAAGATTTTAATATGGGCATAATATTTATTAAAATCTTGGGAGAGTTGGATTAGATATTTTGAAATTTCGGATGGTTCATGTTGCTGAAAACTCTTTTCGATGACTGAAGGAAATAGCATAAGTTGTTTGACAATCATCCAGCTTTCTTCTTCTATTTTTCCCGTTAAATCCTTTGTGAGATCCAATTGACCTGCTTTTCTCAAGATTGAACATGCTCTTGCATGTGTATATTGCACATAAGGGCCTGTATTCCCTTCGAACTTTAACATATCCCCAAGAGAAAACTCAATATTATTTTGTTTTTCGTGTTTTAAATCATGAAAAATAATCGCCCCAACGCCTACCATTTTAGCTACTTCTTCTTTCATCGTTAAATTCGGGTTTTTTTCTTCAATATTCTTTTGGGCGAGTTGAATCGCTTCTTCAATCACTTTTTCCAATAATACAACTTTGCCTTTTCTCGTGGACATTTTTTTCCCATCCTTTAAAATAAACCCAAATGGGATATGAGAGATGTTTTTTGCCCAAGGGTAATTCATTTTTTCTAAGACATGGATTACTTGTTGAAAATGCAGACTTTGTTCTTGACCCACTACATAAAAAGCCTTGTCGAAATGGTAATGATGATAACGATAAATCGCAGCCGTTAAATCCCTTGTTGCATATAAAGTGGCACCATCTGATTTCTGGATTAAGCAAGGTGGTAGATTGAATTCTTTTAGATTGACAATTTGGGCACCATCTGACTGTTCAAGTAACTTAAGGTCGATCAGCTTTTTTACCGTTTCGTTCATTTTATCATTGTAGAAGGCTTCCCCATGGTAAGAATCAAAACGGACACTTAATAAATCATAAATTTTAGTAAATTCCTGAAGGGATTCTTCACGAAACCATAACCACAGTTGATATGCTTCCTCATCCCCATCCTCTAATTTCTTAAACCACATTCTTGCCTCCTCTTCCAACCGTGCATCCTTCTCAGCCTCTGCATGAAATCTGACGTATAATGCTAATAATTCCTTGATCGGATTCTGTTTCACCTGCTGCTCATTTCCCCATAACTTATAAGCTACCATTAATTTTCCGAACTGCGTCCCCCAATCACCGAGATGGTTAATACGGATCGTTTTATAGCCACACTTTTCGGCAATATGAGCTAACGAATTTCCTATTACGGTTGATCTTAAGTGCCCCATCGAAAATGGCTTAGCAATATTAGGAGAGGAAAAATCAACCACCACATTTTTGCCATTCCCGAAGCTCCATGAGCCATAATTTTTTCCATTTTGAATAATTTGTTCTAAAACATACTTCACAACCGTTTCCTTATGGAGGAAAGCATTCACATAAGGACCTACAGCTACAATTTTACTAAACAAGGAATCCGTTAATTTCTCAGATAATCCTTTTGCTATTTCTTGTGGAGGTTTCCGCCATTTTTTGGCGAGTACAAAACACGGAAAAGCCAAATCACCTTGTTTTTCATGCTTGGGAATTTCTATTAGTTTTTCTATATCTTCATACGATAAAGCATCATCAACTTCCCCTGTAATTCTTTTCGCATACTGTTTAATAACATGTAGCATCACCACTTCACCCTTCCATTTTTAAAATAAAAAAATCTCGCCTCTAAAATGAGAGACGAGATGAATCGCGGTACCACTCTTATTGTTCATATTGAACCTGCTTTTATGCTTTAACGGAAATTCTCCGGCTAAACCCTACTGTACTTTCAGGCTGCTCCTCAGAAGTGCGTTTCGTGAACAAACAGACTGCTAGGCTCACACCAACCCTAACTCGCTTAAGTCGTGTTGATCATTACTCTCTTCGTCAAAGGATTTCTCGATTGATTTTCGTCATTATAATCGATTGCTTACGAAAAAGCAACCTCTTTTTAGAATGCTTATCAAACAATCAGATCCCGTAATTGACTATAAATTTCCGTCATTTCTTCAAGGCTCATTCGCACAAGACCACTCGTTGATGGAGCCACAAAATCAATGACTCCGTGAATGGTTTGATCAGGTTGGCGCCCCCATTCTGCTTTTCTTTTACCGGAAAATTGTAGATAAACCCCTTTGCCTACGAAGCAGACTATTTTCGGTCGATAAAAACGGATTTTTTCTTCTAATACTTCTTTACCTTGCCGATATTCTTCCTTTGTAATTTCAGCCGCATTTCTCGTTGGCCTAGGAACTATATTCGTAAAGCCATATCCTTGTTCAAAAAGGGCGTCCCCCTCATTTGGAAAATATCGCCGCTCCGTAAGTCCTGCTTCAAATAAAACCTTCCAAAATTTATTCGTTGGATTCGCATAATGATGACCGGTTTCACTCGAACGAATACTCGGGTTAAAACCAACAAACAGCAGTTTTAACCCTTTTTTCAGATGATCTGGAACGGGTTTTGTGACATTATGTTTCTTTACCTCCTTAAAATCGGTAAGGTGCAGCACCGAAAAGATCCTCCTGATTTAATAATCTCGGATAAATCAATTTCCATAACGGTATACCCTTTATTTCTTAATTGTTGATTGACTTTTTGATTAACAGGTAAACTAAAAAGTCTTTTGTTTCCGATCGATAGTACATTTGTTCCAAGTGTGAATTGTTCATCTTCCGTGACCTCAATAAGGTTAAATTTTCCCTTTAATATTGCAAGCGTATCTTCATCAAACGCCCGAGGAAAAACCAAGGCTTCCTCCGCAGATAAAATATTAAAGACACAATCAAGATGTAAATACTTATCTTGAAACGGAATGGGAACGATGTGATATTCAGGAAGAGCTTTTTCTAAATAGTGAATGGCTCGTATGTTTGTACGGCTGCTGACACCTATATAAACAGTTGTACCGTCGACCATGACATCGCCGCCTTCAATCACCCCTTCTTGGATGTCCAAATAAGGCAGTTGGTGGAGAGATAACCTATCCTTTAATTCTATTTCTTCGCCTTGGCGTACACCTTTCGCCATTTGCGACACACAAACTTGGTGGCCAATGGTAAAACCAATATCCCTTGTAAAAACTTGTTCGGGATATTCTTTTTTAGGTGGTATGGTTAAAACCTCTACTCCACATTCACGTAATGATTTTATAAATTGATGATGTTGCTTTACAGCAAGATGATGATCGATTTGCTGGTCATCATAATGCTTTTGGGTTTCGTTAATAATTTCGCGGATCGCCATATATTTCGGTTCGCATAAAATCACCTTTGCTAAAAGCCCATATTCATTGTTGCAAAATACATTCTCTCGTTTATCTTTAAATATCATCGTTTATCTCCTTGTTGTTCTAATAATTTGATTTAAACAAAGATTAGAGGTGGTTGGCAACTAAAATGACAATGATGAGTAATATTGCAACACCTTGCTACAATGCAAAAAAGTAACTAATCAGCCTTTTGACTAGTTACTTTTTTAAAACTATTCTTCTACTTTCATCACCCAGTTTAATGGATCTGCTACTTTTCCAGTTTGGATGCCTGTTAAAGTATCATAAAGCTTTTTTGATAATTCTCCGGTTTTTCCATTATGAATGGTGAGTTTAAGATCATTCCAGAAAAGCTCTCCAATAGGTGAAATGACTGCTGCTGTACCAGTACCAAAGGCTTCTTCTAGTTTACCTTCTTTATAGGCTTGATAAACTTCCTCCATAGAAATTTTTCTTTCTACTACCGGCATTTCCCAGTACTTTAGTAATTCTATGACAGATTTTCTCGTAATCCCTTGCAAAATGCTCCCATTTACTGCTGGCGTGATAATTTCTCCGTCGATTTTAAAGAACACATTCATACTGCCTACTTCCTCAATATATTTGTGTTCTTTCCCATCTAACCATAGGACTTGTGAATAGCCTTCTTTTTCAGCCACCTCTTGCGCTTTCAAAGCACTTGCATAGTTACCCGCTGTTTTGGCACCTCCCGTTCCGCCCTTCACTGCACGCACATATTCGCTTTCCACCGCAATTTTAACGGGATTCATTCCCTCTTTGTAATAAGCACCGACTGGAGATAAAATAATCACAAATTGGTAGGTTGTCGATGGTGCGACACCTAAATACGGCTCAGTTGCAAAAACAAATGGACGAATATAAAGGGAAGTCCCTTCCTTCGTAGGGATCCAATCACGGTCAATGGAAATTAACTTTTTTAATGCCTCTAAAGCTAAATCTTCATCAATTTCCGGTATACATAGCCGCTGATTGGAGCGATTCATGCGTTTCATATTTTCATCCGGCCTAAACAGTAATACATCCTGATCTTTCGTGACATATGCTTTCAGGCCTTCGAAAACGGTTTGACCATAATGGAAAATAATGGCGGCAGGATCTAATACAATCGGTTGATAGGGGATAATTCTAGGGTCAAACCAGCCTTTTTCTTCCGAATAGTCCATTACAAACATATGATCAGTAAAATAACGACCGAAAGGCAGTTGTTCATCAATTGGTTTTTCTTTTTTATTTTTGCTTAATTGTACTTTAATTTCTTGCATATGGCGTTCTCCTTCTCGATTAATTTCGTATTTGTCCACTCCCATAAATGAAGAACTTACTTGAAGTAAGGGCTTCTAATCCCATGGGGCCTCGTGCATGCAATTTTTGCGTGCTAATTCCTATTTCCGCCCCGTACCCAAACTCGAATCCATCCGTAAATCGTGTAGAAGCATTATGATAGACAGCCGCGGCATCGACACTATTTAAAAATTGGGCAGCATGTTGATCATTTCTTGTTATAATGGACTCTGAATGTTGGGTTCCGTAATGATTGATATGCTGAATCGCTTCTTGAACAGTGGAGACGATTTTCATACTAATGGTTAAACCTAAATATTCTGTTGCCCAATCCTCTTCTGTTGCCACAAGAATATTATGACACTTCTTTCTAATCATTTCATCTCCGTAAATTTCCACATTCTTATCTTGAAATTCTTGAACAAGTTCTTTTCCGTATTTTTCAAACCATTTTTCATGAATTAGTAAAGTTTCGATTGTATTACATACAGAAGGCCGTTGGATTTTCGCATTTAAAGCAACATCCTTTGCCATTTCCCATTCGGCCGACTCGTCAATAAAAACATGACAGTTCCCTGCACCTGTCTCAATCACCGGAACGGTTGATTCTCGCATGACGGTTTCAATTAATTGTTTTCC
Organism: Lederbergia ruris; assembly: GCF_018332955.1. Classification (NCBI taxonomy): domain Bacteria; kingdom Bacillati; phylum Bacillota; class Bacilli; order Caryophanales; family Bacillaceae; genus Lederbergia; species Lederbergia ruris. Next base: position 149,408 of record NZ_BORB01000005.1, on the reverse strand, counting down.
ACCCCTTGGTATAAGGACATCTAAATATTCATTTAAGCGAAATAATTCTTTCGCTGTTTCGCGGCTTGTATCTTCCAATAATTGGACCGACTCATGAGGTAATCGACTTTTTTTCAATGCGGTATGAATGACTTTTACAATCGCTGTGTTTGAATGTTTTGCAGAGGAACTCCCTCTTAGAACAACTGCATTCCCTGTTTTTAAAGCCAAGGTCGCCGCGTCAATCGTGACGTTTGGTCTCGCTTCATAGATCATGCCGATCACCCCGACTGGTACACGTTTCTTATATATATGCAATCCATTCTCTTTCTCTATTTCTTCTATTGTCTCTCCAATTGGATCCTTAAGATTGATTAAGAGTTCAATCGCCTGCGCCATTGCTTGAATACGATCTTCATTTAGCATGATTCGATCCAATATGGCAGGAGAGATTCCATTTTCCTTTCCAAACTGCAAATCTTTTTCATTAGCAGAAAGTATTTCTTGTTGTGATGCTTTTAACTCATCAGCAATCAGCTTTAAAGCTTGATTTTTTTCCGCTGTTGTCACATTGACTAAAGCATAGCTTGCTTGCTTTGCTGCTAAACCTTTCGCTCTTACTTCACTCATACATCTATACCCCTTCCCATTTAAATTTGTACCCAGCGATCGCGATGGATCACTTCCATGGTTGGTTTTATTTCCTTCTCAACTTGCCGCTTTTCAATCGTTCTTTTTAAATCATCTGATGAGTAACTTACTTCTCCTTTTCCTAATAAACCATGATTTCCGAAAACTTCCACTACATCTCCCTTTTGGAATGTACCTTGCACTTTAAACACCCCTGCAGGTAAAAGGCTTTTTCCATTATGAAGGATCGCATCTTCTGCGCCTTGATCCACATAAATTCGGCCTGATAATGCCGAATGGAGGGCAATCCATTGACGATTGGTATTAATGGAAGGAATGGATGGATTAGAAATATAGGTTCCATCTCCCTCACCTTGTAAAATCGTCATCAATTTATTAGCTCCGTTTCCTTGTCCGATAAAAACAGGGACGCCTAAAGAATGCGCTGTTTTTGCTGCTAGAAGCTTAGAATGCATACCTCCAGTTCCAACCTTTGATCCAATTTCATCTGCAGATGCTATTAGCTCATCAGGAATTTGCTCTAGGTAATCCAATCTTTTGGCATCTGGGTGTATGCGAGGATTGGCTGTATAGATTCCATTAATATCTGTTAGGATCATTAGTTGATCGACGTGGAGAAAACCACTGACAAGGGCAGATAACATATCGTTATCTCCAAAGGTCAATTCCTCAACTGAAACTGTGTCGTTTTCATTAATGATGGGTAAAATGCCTCTTTCCAGTAGTTCAGTCAGCGTCGCAAAGGCATTTCGATACCTCTCTCTATCCGTAAAATCTGATCTCGTTAATAAGATTTGTGCTGGAATAATATCAAATTCTTTAAACTTCTCAATATATAATTGGATTAAGCGACTTTGTCCAACAGCCGCCGCCGCTTGCTTACCTTTCAAAGTAACAGGGCGACTCGGATAGCCCAAACAAGCAAACCCAGCAGCGACAGCCCCAGAAGACACAAGGATTACTTCATGCTTTGCTTCTCGCAATGTAGCAATGGCATGAATATGGTCGGAAAATTTTTCCAGATCGATTTCTCCCTTGTCATTTGTTAGGGAACTACTCCCAATTTTCACTACAATACGTTGCTTTTTCATTTTAATCACCTGGTGTATGAAATAATATAAAAAAAGCTCACTCATCCTTAAAAATTAAGGACGAAAGAGCTTTATCTTCCGCGGTACCACCATAATTGGATGTCTTCATTGCATCCCACTTTTCCTATAACGCAAGGTTTGCGCTCATGTTTTGCATGAGACTCTAAAGGCAGGTTCAGCGGGTCGGTTGTGATGAAATTTTCCAGCATATCAATTTCACTCTCTTGCACTCCAAACACCGCATACTAATCCTTTTTCTTCGTTCGTCAATTTTCTAATATTATGACGAATTTATCCTAAAAAGTCAAGGGGAAAGAGACTTAAAAACAAGACCTCTTTCCCTTTTTCTGCTTTTTATTGCTGATAGTGTTTCCGACAAAATTCAAAGACCAGTTTCTCTTCATCCTCTTCAAGAGCAAAGTCTAAAATTGCATTTGAAGTTTTTTCCATAAATTCATAGTGTAGAATGCTTTGCGTCTGATCCACATCGGCAAAAATCACCCTAAGTACTAAGCCATTTTCAGTAAATAATTCATCATCTTCCGGTACTTCAATTTGAAGAAAGAATTCATAGCGAATTCCATCAAGGATCCCGGTTGGATCATGTAATTCCTCGACTGTATATCCGGTTATATTCATCGTTTATTCCTTCTCTCATGTCTGTCTCTTCTTAAAAAATAGGCCGATCCCAATTATTAATAATATAGCTAATCCAATATATACGAAATTTGAGTATACGTCCATTATCTCCACAATTTTTGTCCAAGATTCACCGACTGCTGCTCCAATACTAACTAAAAGTATATTCCACAGAAATGTTCCTAAAAGTGATAACAGAAAAAATGGCAAAAAATGCATGCGGGCCATCCCGGCTGGAATCGAAATTAAACTACGGATTAAAGGAATAAAGCGGCAGAAAAAAACGGTCCACGCTCCATGTGTCTGAAACCATTTCTCTGCCCTTTGGATATCTTCGCTCTTTAAACGGAGAAGATGCCCCCAACGTCCAACAATTTTTTCGATCTGATCAGCATTCACTAAATAACCTATCCCGTACAATATGACAGCTCCAAGTACAGACCCTAATGTAGCAAACCAGACGACACCCATGATTGTTAACTCGGAATTGGTCGTCATAAATCCACCGAAAGTGAGAATGACCTCAGAAGGAATTGGTGGGAAAATATTTTCAATCATAATTAAAAAGAGAATCCCGATATAACCGTAATTTTCCATAATATCGATAATCCAAGTATCCATTCAAACACTCCTATACTTTGAAAAAACTTGTCTATTTTATTTTACAGCAATCTGAATCATTTATCACCGGGAATTTATATGTATGAATGTGTAAAGTTGCCCTATTCATAAGCCGTTGGTACGGCAAAAGATCATAGGGTTGTAATTTCAATAAAATAAAAGCTTAACGATAACAGAAAGTTTGCTATGACATAATAAGCAATGGCATTCACCCCAATTTATTAGCCTGCCTCATATCATATTTCATTACAGCATCGACCAGAATCTTTTCGACAAAATTCGAAGTGTGCTGGACGTTGATTTACACCTGGTACTAAGAGCGAGAATGAGTTTTAGTACCTGGTACTAGGGATTGTTCGTTTTAAAGCACGTTATCAGATCTAACTTCGGGAAGGTTTTTTTAAAATATTATTTCGGTATAGTTTATAAATGCAAAAAAACAAGCATCTTATTAGATGCTTGATCAGGATTCAAAATGTTTTATACACGTTTTCACATTCTTCTCCAGTCGGTTCATAAAAACAATGCAATTTATAACGACCGACTATTGGTTGATCGTACCAAGTTGCTGGACAATTGCCTTCTGGTCTAAAATACCACAAACTAAATTTTGCCGGCCAAAGTCTTTCCCCATTGATCGATCGTCTTGCTAGTCTGCGTTCACTTTCTCTTGCCCGCTGATAAAAATAACCATGTGTGACGGCTTCGAAGGCATGGGGTTGATATACCATATCAGGGATTGTACGTAAGCCAGTAAAATCGGAGCAATTGGCTCGAATGCGATTGATTCCCACATTGCCAATCATCAACATTCCCTGTACTCCTTCTCCTTCACCTTCCGCTCTCAATAATCTTGCCAATAGATCAATATCTGCCGCACGCGCTTTTACAACGGCCATTCCGACACCTCCAAAAAGTTCTATATCCATATCATATTGGATGTGATCGCAATTGTTGCTTTTGCCTAAAGAGAATGTTCAAAAAGTCCGGTAAAAATGACACTGCGAATTTCTTCGTTGGCTTGTTTCTTCACTGCTCATGTATCAGGGGAATGATCTTCTACTAAAACCGCCCACGTCCTGTGGGCAACGTAGAAGTCAGTACATCCTGTACAAGTCCGCTCCTTGGAAAAGAAAACCACTTTTCCGCGTGCGATGCGGATTCAGGGAAGCTTTCCTTGTGCTCGAAACTGCGCCGCCTCGAACTTTCGCCGCACAGGATGTGCTAGTGTCGGCGTAGCTGACAGGACGTCAGCGCCTTTAGCCGACAGGTCCTTTTTATCCTCCTTTTTGAACACGTACCTAGAGAATTTTTTCCTGGTTAAAATAGCTGCGTGCTTTGTTTGCGATATCTTCAGGGGAATGATAACTTAATGGTTCTTGATGTAGAGCTTGAAAGTAATTGATATCGCTTATATCTAGTCCACCAATTGTAAAGCGAGGAATGATTCGGGCGTGTGGAGATTGCTTCCTTTTTGGATCGAGCGATAACTCGAAGAGGAGATTGAAGCTCGAAAATCCTTGCTCCTCTAAAACTTTAAAAATTACTTGCAATCCTCGTGCAAAATAACCCCAATCCTTCTCTGTAATATCCCAAAGCGATTTTCTGTTACGGAAGACAGTTAAAAAATCGTTATGTCCTTTTGGAGCATAGGAATGCATCCAAGCAATCTCTCCTGTTTCTCCTATCCATCTTTCGCCTGCCTTCTTCTCTACTTCACAAAGCACTTCCCAATAGTCCCGATCATTTTCCTGTTCAAATAAATGGGTAGCATCTTCAAGCTGACGTTGATAGTTCGTTGCTGATTCCGAGCCAATTACATGTAAATGGGGATGAAGAATACTGCCACCTGAGTGGGGTAAATAATTCCAATTTATGGAGGCATACTTCATCCGAGTATCTGTTTCAACAACCTTTTGAATATAGAGTTGAGCAGCCATAAAAGCATTTTTGATCATCCCAGCGGTGAATTCTGCTAACTTGACATAGTGTTGACTAGAGAACACGACAACTCCATTGTGCTTGCTATAAGGAAACAAGTTCGGAAACAGAATAGCCTCCCCTTGAACAATCCGTCCCCCCTTCGCAATGTTTTTTGGAAAGACGGGTGTCATCGTTAAGATGTTTTCAGGACAAAAGGGACAATTTTGCCCACCTGTCATTTTGGCGGCTTCCTCGTAATCAGGTGGTGTTAATGTTAGCCCTGGATTAAAGATAATTCGTGATGTTTCTCCAGTTAATGGATCAAAGCGAACCTCTGTTTTTCGCTCAATTTGATCTCCTTTTCCATCGTAAAAAGAAAACCATTCTTCTCTTTTGGTAAATTTTATTTCCACAACAATCTTCCCCCTTCACTCAATCAATTAAACAGGCTATAGAAACCCTAAGACATAGAAGCGAGAAAAACCCATATAAAAGTTTCGCTATGTATTAATATAGCAATTATTTTCAGTATTTTCCAACACCCCCCCCTATGGGCGAACATCCAGTTTGTTCACGACGATTTTTTCCCATAATTTCCAAGGTATGATTTGTTTAAGAAGGATGAGCATCTTCACACCTTTGCCAATGGGATAACGGAGCTTGTTTAAATTTCTTTTAGAACAAAGATCTGCAATCAGTAGTGCGACGGACCTTGGATTACCGTAGTTTTCCCTGCCTTTTTCCATTTCACGTTCAATGGCAGTCATCATCATCGCATAAGGGGAATCAGAGAGCATCGATTTCCGGGCGATTTTTTTCCCTTTTGTCCAGATATTTGTTTGGAAAGACCCGGGCTCAATAAGGGCAACATCAATGCCGAATGGCCTTACTTCTAATCTCAAACTCTCTGTCCATCCTTCCAAAGCATGTTTGGAAGCAACATAAGGAGATAATCCCGGAAATGCGATTTTTCCTGAAATGCTACTCAAATTAATAATTTTACCTCCTCCCTGATGTCGCATAAAAGGGAGAATAGCTTGTGTAACGGCAATGGTACCAAAAAAATTTGTTTCAAATTGTTCTCTGTATTCATGTAAACAGATTTCCTCAGCAAATCCTCCCAAAGCAAATCCCGCATTATTAATGAGAATGTCGATGGAAGGTAAATGAGAAAGCTGGGATGTAAGTTCCTGAATAGAAGTAGAATCTGTTACATCTAATGAAAAATATTCAATCGATCCATTTACACCTTCTTGTTTACATAATTTTATTATGATATCTTTGTTCTCGAGATTTCTCATTGTCGCAATGACATGAAAATTTCTTCTAGCTAGCTCGAGTGTTGTGAATAATCCAAAACCACTTGATGCCCCTGTAATCAGCACAGTTTTCTTATCCATTATTCCATCTCCAATATAATAGGACAATGATCACTGCCTAAAATATGACTATGAATATACGAATCTATGAGTCTTTCCTTCCATCTCTCAGATGTAAGAAAATAATCTATTCTCCAGCCAATATTTCTTTCTCGCACTTTGTTCATATAAGACCACCAGGTAAAAGCCCCTTCTCGGTCCGGATAAAAATAGCGGTACGTATCAATAAAGCCGTGATCAAGCAAATGAGTCATTTTCGCCCGCTCTTCTACAGTCACGCCAGAATTCCCTTGATTGGATTTTGCATTTTTTAAATCAATATCGCGATGGGCGACGTTCAAATCGCCACAATAGATAACAGGTTTGATCGCATCGAGATTTTGGAGATGGGCAAATAATTCATCTTCCCAGTCGAGACGGAAACTTAATCTTGCCAAATCTCTTTGCGCATTTGGTGTATATACGTTAACTAAATAAAATTCATCAAATTCTAATGTAATAACTCTACCTTCTGGCTCCTCATTGGCTTCGCCTAAGCCATATTGAACAGAGAGCGGTTTTTTCTTCGTGAACACAGCCGTTCCGGAATACCCTTTTCTCTTGGCATCATTCCAATACTGCTCATATCCGTCTAACTTTAATTCAATTTGCTCTTTATGACATTTCGTTTCTTGCAGGCAAAAAATATCGGCATCTACTTCATAAAAATAATCTAAAAATCCTTTGCGGACACAAGCTCTAATTCCGTTCACATTCCATGAAACAAGTTTTAACATCTATTTAACTCCTTTATACTTGAGGTAACTAGGGAGGAATATATACATTATTATAGCGGAGTTCCAGTAGAGAATCATTCTAATCATCATCGAAAAATTTATCTGGCTTCTGTCACGGAGTAATCAATCATATCCTTCTCTTTTATCTCTTGACTCAATTGCAGATGGTGGATGGTCATTTCTGGGCGGCTACCTACACGAATGTTGACACCCGTTTGACCAAGCCCTTCACTTATATAAAACGGTCGACCGTTGTACTCATGTAATCCTTTTACCATATTCATGCGAACTAATTCCCCCATCTTTCGCAAATGGTACGGCTTGGGCCAATGTATTTGCCCACCATGAAAATGCCCAGCTAACAGATAATCAAATGGATAGTCTTGCATCGTTAAAACGATGTTCGGATCGTGTGTAAGAACAATATTATATCCTCTTTCCAATCCATCATAAGATTTAGCTAAATCGCTGTGATTCGTGCCAAAATCATCAATACCAATAATATTAAATGGCCTACCGTTTATTTCAATTGTATCATATTCATTTTGGAGTGTTTTAAAACCGTATTCATTCAACAAGTCTTTTAATTGGTTGAAAAATGGTTGGCGCAATACATAATCATGATTACCAAAAACAGCATATGCACCGTAACGGGGCTGTAATTTATTTAATTCATTCAAATACGGAATGAGCTTAGAGATGGTTCGTTTTCGATCTAGGAAATCACCAGTCAATGCAATAAGATCGATTGGTTGCATTTTTAGGTGCTTGTACAAATGCTCCGGTGATATAGAAATTTTTTCAAGATGCATATCAGAAATATGCAAGATTCGTAGAGGAGTTGCTTTCGTCCCATTAAGATTTTTATCGATTTCTATATGATTAATGACAACAGACTGTGTATTTTTATAGCCTCTATATACAAAATAACTTAATAGCATAACAGTAATGGCAATAATGATTAACATGATTTATTACCCCTTTCCTTCACTAATTATACAGCGACGAAAGGGGTATTTTTACCTGTAATTTATGGAAGTCTCCGGATTAATCGTGTCCGTACTTATTTTTTAATATCTCTTTCGACATGAATAAATACATGGGAGTTGGAATTTCTTTTTTTATTGAGTTTTTTGAGGACAGAAAATAAATAGGAAAAAGAGCTAGTCGTTTGAAACATTTATAAAATGGATTCTTAATGGAATGTGCTTCAAATCCTAGCTTTTTACACCCTTTATAAAGTGTGGTAATGCCAATTAACCCTTTAATATTTTCATTCTGATGATGCTTAAGAATATAGTGAGTAATAAATGGCAATGATTCCTCTACGCTTTTATAAATCATGAACGCTTTTTTCACCTCACTATCATATCTTTGGATTTGCTTCAGCAATTGAACATTGTGCAAATGAATTTTTACAAGTACATCATTTTTTATGAATGGAAATTTTAGGACTTGGAATGAAATAAATTTATTTTGACAAACTATGGCTTGAAGGAGTTGATTTGTTCATGGCTCGTATTTTATTTTTGCCTTTTTTGCAAATACCTTCAGGCCATCATCATGTCGCAGACAGTATTAAGGTTCAATTGGAGCAAGACCCCGGAATTTTTCATTGTGATAAGGTGGATATTTTATCCTATAGCTACGGGAAGATTGAACAACTAATTTCAGCTTTTTATATACAATGGATTCATACATTTCCTTCCATATATAGCCAAATTTATCGGCATGTGGCAGTGAGAGGAAGAACCATTCATAAGCATTATTATACGTATGAATGGCTTTTTATGAAAAAGCTGGAGGAATTAATAGAAGAAACAAGACCGGATTTAGTTATTTGTACTCACGCCCTTCCCTCCTACTTACTTGCACGTTTGAAAGAAAGAAATATTTGGTCAGGTAAAGTGATGAATGTTTACACTGATTATTTTGTGAATGATCTATGGGGGATTAAACAAATTGATTTTCATTTCGTACCAAGTATGCAAATCAAAAAAGAGCTATTACAAAGGGGAGTAAAGTCAGAGCAAATCTTTGTTACGGGAATCCCAATCCATCCTTTATTCCAAGCGGAAAGTATGAAAAAAAGGAGTAAAATAAGGCAAACTCTTTTATTAAGCGGAGGAAATATGGGGGCTGGCTCCCTGCATCAGCTGCTGGATCGCTTGCAACCTAATGGTTCCATTCTTTATAAAGTTTTATGTGGCAAAAACGAAAAGCTTTTTCAATCCATTGAACGATTAGCACATCCACTGATCCAACCCTTGCCCTTTATTTCTACAAAAGCAGAAATGAATCGATTGTATGATGAGGCAGATGGGATTATCACAAAACCAGGTGGTGTAACAATTAGTGAGAGTTTAAATAAAAATCTACCTATTTTCGTTTATGATGCATTGCCTGGACAAGAAGAGATGAACTTACAATTTTTGAAGACGGAAGGATTAATTTTCCATTTGGAGAATTGGCATACTTTGGATGTGGAGGCACAAATCGTAAACATTTTACAAAACGAAGTTGCTAAAAACCAAAAGCATATTAAAGCATATCTTGAACAAATTGAAAAAGTGGACTCCTCTAGATTAATTCAGCAACTTCTCACCCCTTAAGAAATTTTGCGAAAAAGGAACTCATTATCAGAGGCCGCCAGACGCAGGCACAAAGGCGTTGCGCCAGGACGGCGCGTATTTAGCCTTTGATCCAAAGCTTAACCGTTTATCCTTTGCTCATCCATTTGCTCCTACTTTTTAAACATTCTTTCTAACAAACAAGTGATCGTTTTTGCTATAATTAGGAAGACATCAATGGAAAGGATCTAAGAAATGGATGGAAAAACACATTTTATCGCAGGTTGTCTGACCGGTTTTGGGGTTGCTCAATATACAAATGTAGATTGGGTTACAACGGCTTCTTTTACCTTATTGGGAGGCTTTGTCGGACTAGTGCCTGATTTAGATGTAAAAGGCGTTTTAGCTAAAAAAATTTCCCTTAATAAAAAATGGGTCATCACTGTTCTAAGTATAATAGGTTTATATTTTATTTTGTCCAGTTCCATTGGTCCACAAACATATTGGTCTAAATGGCAAGGGATATTATTGGGGAGTGCCCTGCTTATCCTTCCCTCTCAAATAATTAAACAAAAAAGGATGTTAATCATAACAGGTGCACTTGTTGGAGTTCTGAGCCTTTATCATGAAAGTATATGGATGATGATGTTGGGGATCTACATAGGGGTTGCCTCATTTTTATCCCATCGTTCCCTGACCCATTCACTTTTAGGTCTTTGCTATTTTTCAATTCTTGGCTATTATATGGAAAAGGAAATCTTGGTGGATGGATTGATGTTTGTTTGTGCAGGAGCTTATGCCAGTCATCTTCTTTTAGATATGAAGTGGCTTCCGAAAAATCGACGAGGTGTGAAACTGCTTTTGCCTTTTTCGAAAATAGAGTTATAAGACCTTTAATCTTTGTAAAATCCCGCAAAAATAAAACCCAAGAATGAAATGACATTCTCGGGTTTTAATTTAAGTGAAGTTTTTTTCCAATTTAGTTATTTTTTACTGTTTGAAGCTGTTCCTCTCTTATTTCCTGTGCAACCTCAACCATGACTTTTAGAGCGGCAATCGTTTCTTCTTCTTTTCTTGTTTTTAACCCACAGTCAGGGTTAATCCAAAATTGTTTCACTGGAATAGTGGCGAGTGCTCGATAAATATTTTCTTTTAATTCTTCTTTAGCAGGTACACGTGGACTATGAATATCGTAAACTCCCAAGCCAATTTCCTTATTATACGTATTTTCTTCAAATGTCGAAATCAATTCCCCGTGGCTCCTTGATGTTTCAATCGAAATCACGTCTGCGTCTAGGCGATTGATAGCATCATAGATATCGCCAAAACTAGAGTAGCACATATGGGTATGAATTTGCGTACTGTTCTTCACTGTTGTTGTCGCTAGTTTAAAAGCATGAACAGCGTGGTTTAGGTAAGCTTCCCAATTTATTCTCTTTAATGGGAGTCCCTCACGCAAGGCTGGTTCATCCACCTGAATGATTGTAATATTATTCGCTTCCAGTTCCTCAATTTCCTTACGCAGGGCAATAGCAATCTGATTTAGCACATCAAATTCAGAAATATCATCACGCACAAATGACCAATTCAAAATCGTAACAGGACCTGTTAGCATTCCTTTTACATGCTTATCTGTCAATGATTGTGCATAGACGCTTTCTTTGACAGTCATTGGATGATCGAAGGAAACATCTCCGAAAATTAATGGAGGTTTGACACAACGTGATCCATAGGACTGCACCCAACCATATTTTGTCACTTGAAAACCATTTAACTTTTCGCCAAAATATTCTACCATGTCTGTACGTTCAAATTCCCCATGTACCAAAACATCAAGACCAATCTCTTCTTGAATCTCAATCCATTTTTTTATTTCTTTGTTAATAAATTGCTCGTACTCTTGAGTAGATAAGTCGCCTTTTCTCCAGCGTAATCTTTGTTTCCGAACCTCGGCTGTTTGTGGTAAGCTGCCGATTGTAGTTGTTGGTAATAAAGGAAGTTGTAGTGCTTCCTGTTGTTCCAAAATTCTTTGTGAGAATGGAGATTGCCGTTCCGCTTGAACTTCTTGCAAGTCAACACCATTCTCCGATTTCCGACGATAATTAGACTGATTTAATCTTTGAATTGCTTCTGTACTTTCGTTTACTTCTTTACTGATTTTAGTTTTTCCGAATGTTAATCCGTCTGCCAGTATGGCAATTTCTTTTAATTTTTCATCTGCAAACGACAAACCAGCCTTAATAATAGGATCTAATGTGTGTTCTAGCTCTTTCGTTATAGGAACATGTAGCAACGAGCATGATGGCTGAATTATGATCCGGTCTTGTTCGACAATTTGCTGAATGATTTCTAATATGCCCCATGTTTGTTCTAAATCTTTTCGCCAAACATTCCTTCCATCAATGATACCAGCAAATAACACTTTATCCTGCGGAAAACCAAATTGGCGTATGACTTCCAATGCATCCCCGTGGACAAAATCAAGTCCAAAACCTGCAACAGGGAGATGAATCAACTCTTCATAATGATGGATCGACTCAAAATATGTTTGTAATACAAGCTTTAGGCTTGGCACTGCCTCTGCAATCGTTTGATAGGTTTGTTTGATGATAGGGATCTCTTCACCTGAAAGTTCTGTCACTAAAATCGGTTCATCTATTTGCACCCATTCTACCCCGTCCGATTCTAACTCTTTTAAAATTTGAATATATAGTGGAAGAAACTTTTCTAATAGGGATGTGAATTCAGTTTCTTTATATCCTTTTCCAAGTTTCAAAAAGGAGATTGGTCCTAGTATGACAGGTTTCCCTTCAATCCCTAATTCCTCTTTTGCTTCTCTATAAAAAGTGAGTGGACGATTTTCTACTAATATCGGTTTCGCATGATCAAATTCAGGTACGATATAGTGATAATTCGTATTAAACCATTTTGTCATTTCAGAAGCATATGCTTCCTTTGTTCCTCTAGCAATCGCAAAGTATGTGTCTAATGAAGAGGCGGATAAACCATTATTTTGAAAACGTTCTGGAACAATCCCGAACATAAGCGCTGTATCCAACACATGATCATAAAGGGAAAAATCTCCTACGGGAATTAAATCGATCCCCAATTCCTTCTGTTTTCTCAAACCATTCAAACGGACTTCTTTCGTGGTCGCTAATAATTCTTGTTGAGAAAGACTCCCATTCCAATACTTTTCTAATGCCTTTTTCCATTCACGCTGTTCCCCGATTCTTGGATAACCAATATTAGATGAAGTTACTTGTGTCATGTGATATTCCTCCCGTTTTTCATTGTAGTATTTGTTTCTTTTGATTGCTTTTCGTTGCTTAGGAATTTATAAAATCCTAGCTTGTGGATAAGTTGCTTATGTCGCGGTTGACATCCAGCTCCAACGCCCAGCGACTAGCAAACTTTCGGTGCCTTCCTACGATAAGTCAACATCAGCTCGCCTTTCAGGCTCACTGTGTTTCCTTTATCTCGTCAGGCCCCTAAAAAGTTTGTACGTCGCTAAACGGGCGCTTGCGCCTTTGTTCTTTTTTCTTGAATATAAGTCGATAATTCAACCGATAATTCATATTGGATAAAGGGTGTAATTAAGTAGAAACCTTTAAAATAATCAAATGCGACGTCGATTAATTCTTTGGCAATAGCGAGTCCTTCTTGCTTAGCTTGCATAGGATCCCCTTCTGTTTTGGCCATTCTTTCTCTTATATCATCCGGAAGTTTGATGCCTGGGACTTCGTTGTGCAAAAATTCTGCATTTCTTGCTGATACGAGCGGCATAATGCCGACATAAATCGGAGCAGTTATCTGTTTGGTTGCCTCTCCAACTTCCAAGATTTTTTCCTTAGAAAATATCGGTTGGGTTAAAAAATAATCGGCTCCATACTTTACTTTTTTCTCCATGCGCTCAACTGATTTCCCAAGATTACGAACATTCGGATTAAACGCCGCCGCAACATGGAATTGGGTTCTCTGCTTTAAAGACTTCCCGGAAAAGGAAATCCCCTCATTAAATTGTTTGATCAGTTTGATCAATTCAAAAGATGTTGCATCATAGACAGATGTTGCGCCAGGGAAATCTCCAATTTTAGTCGGATCACCTGTGATAGCCAATATATCACGAATTCCAGCCGTATGCAGACCCATGAGATGTGATTGTAATCCGATTAAATTTCGATCCCGACAAGTAATATGAACCAGTGAGCTTAATCCAACCTTCTTTTTAACAAGAGATGCCATTGTCGCATTACATATTCTTGGTGAAGCAAGGGAGTTATCTGCTAAAGTTAATCCATCTACTCCAGCTTCTTTTAAGGCTTGTGCTCCCTTGAAAAAGGGATCTGTATCCAGGTGTTTAGGTGTATCTAATTCTACAATAATAGAGCGATCGACCTGAATTTTCTCGAAAAGAGATGGCTCCTTTTCAAGATGTCGCTCTCTAATAAAAATCGGCTTTTGTTTGATGATCTGCTTCTCTTCAATCGGTACTAGATATTGGCGTCCTTTTACCAATGCTTGGATATGCTCTGGGGTTGTTCCACAACAGCCTCCGATTAAACGCACTCCCTGATCGCGGAAACGTCGAACAAATTCTATGAAGTAATTCGGCTCGGTTTTGTACGTAAATTTACCATCTTCATATTCTGGCAAACTTGCATTTGGATAGGCCGCTAAAAAAGCTGTCTTCGAAAGTGGAACAGACTCTAAGGCTCGCACCATATGATAAGGACCGAGACGGCAATTGATGCCAACGACATCAGCCCCTAAAGTATCGAGCTGTTTTAAAGCTTCTTCAAGTGGTGTACCATTCTGAAGCACGCCAGGTTCATGCATCGTGACATTGGCTATGATCGGTAAATTCGTCTCATCACGAGCCATTTTTAAGACGGTCGTTAATTCTTCTAAATCATAATACGTCTCTAAAATAAGTCCATCTACTCCTTCGAGTAGCAATGCATATAACTGTTCTCGAAAACCGCGTTTTATTTCCTCTGTTACACTAGCGTGAAGACCTGCCCCATGAATGCCGCCAATTGTTCCTAGTACAAAGGCCACTTCCCCTGCTGCCTTTTTCGCAAGACGGACGGCAGCTCTGTTAATTTTGCTCACTTCCTCTTCCAATCCATATCTCGATAGTTTCAAATAATTGGCGCCATATGTATTCGTTTGAATCACATCAGCTCCAGCTTCAACATAGGCATTATGTATCCGCAATACTTCATCAGGATGTGTAAGGTTTAATTGATCAAAACAACGATCAATGCCATACGAATATAAAAGAGTCCCTGCGGCGCCATCCCCAATTAAAATATCCGTTTTGAGACGTTCTAATAATCCCAATAAACGACCCTCCTCAAACTATTATTTAAAATTTTTTGGAGTGAGGCTCTTTTATCGCATAGCCACATCTTCTTGGGCTATTCTCCATACAAAAAGAGCCTACTCCGACAAGAAGAAGGCCCTTTTAATGAAAAGGATTCTTCTTATCTTTCAAGTTGTCTCCAACTTGCTGGATTTAGCACCTTTCCATAAAAATGGTGGTTGCTGAGGCGTCTACGGGCCATTCCCTCGACCTCTCTTGATAAGAATGAAATCATTATTCAATTTTTTGTTTCACAATTCGTTAAGGATTAAAAATTAACTATACTAATATTATAGGCTTAATTAGGTTAAAAAACAAGAGGGAATTTAATTTATTTTTAAAATTTTTATTTAGCTATTTATTAATCATGAAAATCCAAGCCTGAATGAACCTCTTTTACATATCCTGAACGAATGACGAAGTCGCCAAATCGTTCCTGTTCTTTTCGTTCTTTCGCAAAATGATGGATAATCGGCTCTAATTCGCTTAATATTTCTTTCTCTCCAATATTTTCACGATAAAGTTTATTTAAACGATCTCCGGTAAAACCGCCGCCTAAATAAACATTATATTTTCCGGGGGCTTTTCCTACAAAGCCAATTTCCGCTAATGCTGGCCTCGAACAACCGTTAGGGCAGCCGGACATGCGAATGACGATTTCTTCCTCGCGAAGACCTGCCTCATCTAATATCAAATCAATTTTATCAAGTAAGGAAGGTAAATAACGTTCTGATTCGGCCATTGCAAGGCCGCAGGTTGGAAAAGCAACACAAGCCATTGAGTTTCTGCGTAAACCGGTATATTGCTCGCCGTCGGTCAAACCATATTGTTGAATCAATGCTTCTATTTGTGGTTTTAAAGTTTCTGGTATATTTCCAATGATTAAGTTTTGATTAGGAGTCAAACGAAAATCTCCTGGATGAACTTTCGCTATTTCCCTTAAGCCTGTCATTAGTTTATAATGTTCCCAGTCTTTAATTCTTCCATTTTGGATAAAGAAAGTAAAATGCCATTGGTCATTCAGTCCTTTTACCCAGCCATAACGATCCCGGTTATGATCAAACTGAAAGAATCTTGCTGGTTGCAACTCCCAGCCAAGTCGTGAATGCAGCTCCTCTAAAAGCCAAGGGATTCCTCGTTTATCAATTGTGTATTTGAACCGTGCATTTTTCCGAACAGATCGATTCCCGTAATCTCGCTGAATGGTGACAATTTTTTCTGCTACATCAATCACTTGATCTGGCTTACAGAAGCCAATTATTCTCCCTATTTGCGGATAAGTTTCTTTATCCCCGTGGGTGGAGCCCATTCCTCCACCAACACTCACATTAAAACCTTGAAGTTGCTTGTTCTCTACAATAGCAATAAATCCAAGGTCTTGCGAGTAGACGTCAACATCATTAGATGGCGGAACAGCAATGCCAATTTTAAACTTTCGTGGTAAATACGTAGGACCATATATCGGTTCAACTTCATCAGAATCCTTTGAAGTATCGACGACTTTTTCATTATCCAGCCATATTTCATGATAAGCCTTTGTTTGCGGTGAAAGATATTGACTTAATTTTTTTGCCCATTCGTATACTTTCATATGAACTTCTGAGGCATATGGATTTGGACTACACATGACATTTCGATTGACATCTCCACAAGCGGCAAGAGTTTCTAATAACGCTTCATTAATTTCTTTAAAAGCCTTTTTCATATTCCACTTTAAGATCCCATGCATTTGAAAGGATTGTCTTGTCGTTAGTTTCAGACTGCCATTGGCATATTTATTTGCTAATTCATCCATTACAAGCCATTGTTGGGCTGATACGACTCCTCCAGCAGCCCTAACTCGAACCATAAATTGATAAGCTGGCTCTAATTTTTGTTTCTGTCGTTCAATTCGAAGATCTCGGTCATCTTGTAAGTAACTTCCATGAAATTTCATTAAACGATTATCATCATCAGGAATTCCTGCACTCATCTCATCTTTTAGCGTTTCAGCAAGTGATCCTCGTAAATAATTACTTTCGATTTTTATCCGTTCCACATCACTAGGTGGTCCATCTTGTGTAGATGGGAAATGCTTCTTAGTCAAGTGATCCTCTCTCCCTTCAGATTTTTAATATACATCTCGCTGATATCGTTTTTCCCTTAGCAATTGGGTGAGATATTCATTTGCTTCTTCAGAAGTCATCCCACCTTCCTCCTCTAAAATCATCAGAAGTGTCGTATGAACATCGTGAGCCATATGTTTCTCGTCTCCACAAATATATAGATAAGCTCCTTCTCTTAGCCATTTATATAGTTCTTGCTTTTTTTCCAGCATGCGATGCTGCACATAGACTTTTTCTTCCGTATCACGAGAAAAAGCGATATCCATCCTAGTAAGAACCCCCATTTTTAGCCATCTTTGCCAATCGATTTGATAGAGAAAATCTGTCACGTAATGCTGATCTCCAAAGAATAACCAACTTTTTCCTGGAGCTTCAACTGCTTCTCTTTCCTCCAAAAACGATCTAAAAGGGGCGATCCCTGTCCCAGGACCAATCATGATAATCGGAGCACTCGGATCTTCAGGTAAATGGAAATTAGGGTTTTCATGAACATAGACAGGCAAATAATCACCAGGAAGGACACGTTCCGCACACTGGATCGAACAAACTCCATGGCGAGTTCGCTCATGTGCTTCATATCGAACTGCTCCAATCGTAAGATGTACTTCCTCTGGATTGGCTTCGTAACTACTAGCAATGGAGTATAAACGGGCTGGTAATTTTCTTAGAATGGCAATAAATTGGGCAGCTTGCAGATCCCATGGCGCAAAATCGCGAATGACATCAACGAGATCTCGCCCTTCCATATACGTTTGAAGCTCCTGTTTATTTTCCGATTGTAGTAGTTCAGTTAATCTTTCGTTAGGATGAATTTGCGATAATTTCTCAAGTAACGGTTTCGTTAAGACGGTCAATTCATAATGGTGTTTTAATGCTTCATGAAGAGAACATGTCTCTCCTTGTTTGTTGAATGGAACTAGTTCATCCTGGTCCCATCCCATCTCGTTTATAATAAGGCCCACCAGTTCGGGGTTATTTTCTGGGAATATCCCTAAGCTATCTCCCGGTTTAAAAGTAAAACCAGATCCTTCGATCGATAATTCAAGATGCCGTGTTTCTTTATTCGATCCCCGGCCATTTAGGTTGATATTTTCTAATACTTCTGCCTTGAAAGGGTTCCGACGTGAATAGGTTGATCCACTGTTAGGCAAAACGGATATAGAGCTTAGGGACTGGGATGAACCTGATGTTCCCTCTCCTGTTTCATTTAAATATTTTACAACTGTACCTAGCCACTCAGCTGCTGGGTCATCAAAATCTAAATCACAATCGACCCTTGCTGTTACTCTTTTCGCACCTAATTCTTCCAATCGTTGATCGATTTTTTTGCCTGTTTCACAGAAAAACTCGTATGAGCTATCTCCAAGCGAAAGGACTGAAAAGGATAAATCATTTAATTTTGGTGCTCTTCGACTAAATAAATACTCGTAAAAAGCGATGGCATTGTCCGGGGGATCCCCTTCCCCATGGGTACTGATAATAAGAAATAAATAGGAGAGCTTTTTTAACTGGGTTGATTTAAATTCGTTCATGGAAGAAAGGGTGACTTTATATCCTTGGCTGCCCAATGTTTCCGATAGCTCTTCTGCCAATCTTTGACAATTTCCTGTTTGGGAACCATAAAGGATAGTCACTTCTTTGGTGTTAGTTTGATTCTGAGTTGCTGCCCCCGGCTTCATATCTAACGCCGTATTTCCATAATATGCCGTTAAATATCCACTTAACCATAATTGCTGCCCTTCTGTTAAGGTCGGGAGAATTTGATTCAGCACCTCAATTTGCTCTTGACTAAAAGGACTATTGATTGCTTGAAGTTGCAAAAACATCCACCTCACACTTTAAAAATCAAATGTTTAATCAGCCGCCAATTATTTCAAGCGAACTTTTTCATTTTTTTCAATTTGAACCACATGTTGATCTTGTACAACTAATGTTATAGATCCATACTTCATCGTATTGAGATATTCTTTCACAACCTCAATCGCCTTTTCAAAATTTTCCTTTTGTTTACTCATTGGATTCACTCACTTTCTCTAAAAAATCTTTTTGCTTTTCCGCCGAGTTTCGATAATCTTTGTGTGTGATTTCTTTTAATAACTTTTTTCGTTGCTCTATATCTGTTACATGATCTTTTACTGTTTGCCGAGCACGTGACAGGAAATCAAGATATTCTTCCATTGACTGGCCATACATTTTACCGATCTCATTGCGGATCGTTTTAGCAAGATAAGGACTGGTGCCATTTGTCGATACAGTAATCGTCAAATCTCCTCTTGATAATTTTGCCGGCACATGGAAATTCCCCAAGTCTTGTTGATCGACGACATTCAGTAATTGCCCTTCGGACACACACTTGCTGACTCTTTGATTCACTTCCTTTTGATTAGTGGCCGCGATCACGATAAAGGCATTCGCTAAATCTAAGGGCTGAAATTCCCGCTTAATCCAATGGATTTTCCCTACTTGATAATAGGTATAGAGCTTGGGATCAAGAGCAGGGCTGACGACTGTTACTTTAGCATTCGCTTCTAGCAAATGAATCACTTTCCGCAAGGCAACAGCACCACCGCCAATGACAACAGCTTGCTTACCTGACAACTGAAGCATGATCGGATAGGGAGGCATACTAAATCACCCACTGCTTCTCTTTATAGTGAAGCAATTCATCGATACGCTCTGAGAGAATTTTAGGTACAGCTGAATGATGTCCTAATGTTTCACATAGAATGATTTGTTTCGATCCATCGTTTGCTTCTTCGATTTTCCGTTTTATCCCATTCATTAATAATCCACTAAATAATAAATAAGGTAGGATATATATTTGTTTCTTTTCTCCCTTTATTAGATCCCATAGTGCCTCATCAAAAGTCGGACTTGCCCCATAAAGAAAACAAATATGAACTTTAGGTAATGCGTACTTTTTTTCAAATTGACGTGCAATTTCAGTGAGATCGCGTTTGACATCTGGGTCGCTGCTTCCTCTCCCAACCACGAGGATCTTTGCATCTTCAAAATTCTCACTTGCTCGTTCTGTTAATCGATCAAATAGGCAATCTATTAATTTTGGATGAATACCTATGGGAGACCCATAAATGAATTCAATTTGAGGGTATTTACTTTTTGCTTGTTCCAATTCATATGGGATATCCTTTTTTGCATGAACAGCTGTTAAAAGAAGGATAGGAACAACTGCAATACGGGTTGCCCCTTTTTTGACACAGCTTTCAATTCCTTCCGTTATACTAGGTTTTGCAAGTTCTAGGAAACAAAGTTCTTGGATCTTCAAATTTATATTTCTACGGCATTGGTCGATAAACTGGATAGCTTCCTCTACCCCTTCTCTTGAACGACTGCCGTGGCCAATATAGAGGACAGCTTGCATCGACATCCAATCCTCCTCCTTTTCACCCAATGACTGGTAATGGATCATAAGGTTCTAGAGTTTGTTCGAACCATTGAATATTTTCACGTAAACGAACTACTTCGCCGATAATAATCATACTTGGATTCTTCATTTTTTCACTAGCTGCTATATCCTCTATTGTCTCAAGTGTTCCAGTTATTGTTTTTTGTACATTGGTTGTACCCCAATAAATCATCGCTACTGGTGTATGAGGAGAGCGCCCAGCCTTGATTAATTGATTACTAATATTAGGTAATTGGCGAACGCCCATATAAATAACGAGTGTATCTACTCCAAGGGCTAGATTTTTCCATTGTATCGTATCATCATTACCTGGCTTTGTATGACCAGTGATAATGGCAAAACTAGAGCTAAAATCACGATGGGTGACAGGGATTCCTGCATAAGCGGGGGCCGCGATTCCAGAAGTGATTCCTGGAACAATTTCAAATGGGATTCCGTGTTCAGCCAAAGTTTGTGCTTCTTCCGCCCCTCGACCAAAAATAAAAGGATCTCCTCCTTTTAAGCGAGTGACAATTTTCCCTCTTTTTGCATATTCAACAAGTTGTTGATTGATTATTTCTTGTTTATTTTGATGAAATCCGGGAATTTTACCTACAAAAATCAGTTCAGCACCTTTTTTTGCGTGCAGAAGAAGTTCTTTATTGATTAGGCGATCATACAAAATAACATCTGCGCACTTGATACAATTGAGTCCTTTGACGGTGATCAGGTCTAGATCTCCCGGACCTGCTCCGACAATAAAAACCTTCCCCATAATAGACTGAACCTCCTTTTCCCTTTTCAGAAAGACCTTTTGTCAAGCTGAACTATAAGATGGGGATGAAAATACATGCTATCCACCTTCTCTTACATTCACTTGTTTAACCCACTTTTTCTCGGAGACCAGAAATTAAGATATCAACAACTTCCGGACGGCTAAATGTGGGTGGAAGTGATTCTCCATTTCTTAGTTTTTCTCTTACTTTTGTTCCAGAAAGGATTTCATGAAAACTTGCATCATGTGGACATGTTTTGGAAGTTGCCATGCTTCCACATTTATTACAGAAAAAGCTGTGTTCAAAAAATAATAAAGTAATGCCTAATTCCTCTTTTGAAAAACGACTAAATATTTTTTGCGCATCATAAGTACCATAATAATTGCCAACTCCGGCATGATCACGGCCAACAATAAAATGTGTACAGCCAAAATTTTTCCTTACCATCGCATGGAACACAGCTTCCCGAGGTCCTGCATATCTCATGGCTGCAGAAAATACACCCAAAAACACATGATCTTTTGAATAATACTGATCTAGTAATACTTGATAACTTTCCAAACGAACATCTGCTGGGATATCATCCTGTTTCGTTTGCCCAACAAGTGGTTGTAAAAAGAGCCCATCAACAATTTCTAAGGCTGTCTTCTGAATATATTCATGTGCACGATGAACAGGATTTCTTGTTTGAAAACCGACTACGGTGTTCCAACCTAGTTCACGAAATTTCTGACGTGTTTCTGCTGGATCATAAAGATAATCGGAGAATATGCCCTTTTCACTTCGCTTAATAAGCGTGATTTCTCCACCTATATAAATGGCATCTCGTTCAAAAAGTTTCTTTACGCCAGGATGTTCATGATCAACGGTTTGATAGACAAGCTCAGCTTCTTTCTCTTTATCTGGTTGATAGATATCTGCTACTTGAATAACCCCATAAACAATATTGTCTTTCTCAAGCTTTACGAACTGACCGATGTGAATGTCTTGGGCGTTATGTTCTGTTGTTGGTAGTGTAATCGGAATGGACCATGGTTCTCCTGTTAATAACCTCATGTCCGTTAAGACAGAATGATAGTCCTGCTCATTTAGAAAACCACTTAGAGGACTATAGGCTCCCACACCTATTAACTCCAAATCACTTAAAGCTGTATCATCTAATTCAATTGATTGTTCAATGTTAGAAAAATCGTATGATGGCTCCCAACGATCGATCAATTTTCCACCATGTGGTTGACTTAAACTCATTTTGATATCCTCCTGCAACATAGATTTATATGGTCTTATTATTTCCCAGATGTAAACCACACTCAGTTTTCCCTTGATTCGCCCAACGCCCTGATCTTGAACCTGTTTCCATATCCCCTTGTATTGTGCATGGCCAGCAACCAATACTTGGATATCCTTGATCATGAAGTGGATTATACTGTAATTGATGTTCTTTCACATAATTCCAAATATCTTTCCATGACCAATGAATAAGCGGACAAATTTTTATCGATTGGAAAGTTTCATCCTTATTGATAAAATTTGTATTTTTCCTAGTTGGTGATTGTTCCCTCCTTAGTCCAGATAACCAAGCGGTCGATTTTGATAATGTTTTCCTTAGTGGAAGAACTTTTCGCATATAACAACAACGATCAGGTTGTCTTTTCCATAGTTCATCTCCAAATTGTTCTGCCTGCTCTTCTACAGATAGGTCTGGTTTAATCATTTCGATCCGGAGACCAGGATACTTTTGTTTTACCGTTTTAATTAGCTCATACGTTTCTGGAAAATGGAGCTCCGTATCCAAAAATACAATTTTAGCTGTCGGGTTAACCTTTGAAATCAGATCAATTAGAACAATTCCTTCAATTCCGAAACTGCAAGAGTAAATAAGTTGTTCATCATACATCTCATAGGCCCAGTTTAAGACATTGAGTGCTCCTTTATATTGAGCGTCCACAACAAACTCATCTGTTGGCTCTGCCCACGTTTCGTAAGTCAATAATTTTGTCACAATCTCACCTCCATTAAATTTTAAATAGAAAGTGATATTTGAAATCATTGCCTCTATTTTCATAGTCAGCAAGTAGCAACTATATCATTTTTCCTATAGGTTAAGTGTGAATTAATCACAAAGCTTTACCTTTCACTCTCACATCCTATATATCCTTTGTTTTCTAAATATTCCATAATGAGAGTAACTGATTCTGTAATATCTAATTGATTCGTATCGAGAATAATTTCCGGGTTTATTGGTTCTTCATACGGAGCATCTATACCGGTAAAATCTTTAATTTCCCCGTTTCGAGCTTTCTGATATAATCCTTTTGGATCCCTTGCTTCACATGTTTCTAAAGTTGCTTTTACATAGACTTCTATCATTTCATCCGCTTCAACCATTTCCCGAACTTGATCACGATCTGCTCGATAAGGAGAAATAAAAGCCGTTAAAGTGAGCAATCCAGCATCGACTAGTAATTTCGATACTTCACCAATTCTCCTAATATTTTCCTTTCGATCTTCCTGCTTAAATCCTAGATCTTTGTTTAATCCATGCCGAATATTATCGCCATCTAACCGATAAGTGTGGATGCTCTTTTTAAATAATTCCTTTTCCAAAGCTGATGAAATCGTTGATTTGCCTGCTCCTGATAGTCCAGTAAACCAAATGATCGCACTTTTATGATGTTTTAATTGTTGCCGATTTTCCTTTGACACTTCTGATTCATGCCAGATTATATTCATTGTTACACTCTCCCAAAGCTAGTACTCATAGAATTAGTCATTTTAAAAAAGGCATCTTTACAAACTGATCGAGACCAATTTATAAAGATGCCTTTAGTTGACTAATCAGCATAATTATTTTTAAATATTAAAGTTGTCATTCATATTACAGGGTGAAAGAGTGATTGTCAATAATTTTTTGAATTTATTTTTAAACTTATCATTTTACTTGGTTTTATGGAAATAACATGGTATAAATAAGGGAATAATGTAACGTGGGTTATCCGCTTCTGTTTTAATTCACATGCTATGAAAATTCAACAGTAAATGTGCCAGTTGCTGTAAATGTAAGAGCAATCATTTATTGCTATAGAGAAAATAAAAAGCAAGTGAACGATTTCCACTTGCTTGATGTAATGAGCGTGTTAAACACACAATCTATGCTGCTTATTCGATTTTACAATCTTTTGGAGAGTAGCGATGGATGGCAATAACGTATTACCAATTAAATTGCACGGGCTTGGTTTTTCTTTATTTGTTTACTTCTTAACTGACCACAAGCCGCGTCGATATCAGCCCCTTGCTCATGCCGAACGCCGCATTGAATGCCATTTTTCTTTAATGTATCATAGAAGGCCATAATGTCTTTATGCTCGCTTCTTTCATATTGAATATGTTCATTGACTGGATTATAAGGAATAAGATTTACATAGGTTAAATGACGTTTGTCTTGAAGTAATTTTGCAAGTTGCTTAGCTTCTTCGACATGATCATTTACATCCTTTAATAAAATATATTCAATTGTCACCCTACGATTATTTCGTTCCAAATAGTAGTCTAAAGCAGCCATTAATTTTTCAATCGGGAATGCTTTGTTGATCTTCATAATTTGCGTTCTTAACTCATCATTTGGCGCATGAAGCGATAAAGCTAAATTCACCTGTAAGTTTTCATCAGCGAAGTCACGGATTTTATGGGCGAGACCACTTGTTGAGACCGTAATATGTCTCGCGCCAATGGCTAGTCCTTTTGGATGATTGACCACGCGTAGGAAGCTCATAAGATTATGATAATTATCGAATGGTTCTCCAATTCCCATCACAACAATATGGCTAACTCGTTCATCGTTTCCTTTTTCATCAAGATGCTGTTGCACTTTCATGATTTGTTCAACAATTTCGCCGCTGTTTAAATCCCTATTTTTCCGAAGCAACCCGCTAGCACAGAAGCTACAGCCAATATTACATCCAACCTGTGTTGTGACACAAACAGACAGCCCATAAGGAAAACTCATTAAAACTGTTTCGATTAAATTTCCATCTTGCATCTCAAACAAAAACTTAATTGTCCCATCTGCAGATTCCTGTTTAACCGATTGCTTCAACGTTTGTATGGTAAAATGCTCTTCCAATAATTGTAAGCATTCTTTATTAATATTTTTCATATCGGAAAAGTTCGTCACTCTTTTTCGATATAACCAATCCCATATTTGTTCAGCACGATACTTTTTCTGTCCTTGTTCCAGTAACCATTCCGTTAGTTGATCGATCGTTAAACCGTAAATCGATTGTTTCACTATCAATACCTCTTTTCAAAAATTACATGTAGTTATTATAATACTAAGGTTCAGAAAAGGAAACAACCTTTCTACAAAGTTTAAACATGGTTATTTTGTTAGTATGAACTCCTCTACCATCCCATTCCCTTTTATATAGATCATACGGATGTCTCTTCTGTGAAAGACACCCGTATGATCATTTCCATTCATATGGAGTTTCCTGATAAACATAGTAGTTTAGCCAATTTGAAAAAAGCAAATAGCTATGTGAACGCCATGCGTGAAGAGGCTTTTTTGTATGATCGTTATTTGGGAAATAGTTTTCTGGTGGTTGGATTGAAATTCCTTTATTTAAATCCCTTTCATATTCTTCGGCTAATGTTGTAGCATCGTATTCTAAATGCCCTGTTAGCATAATATTTTTCTCGTCTTTCGACATGATCATAAAGGGGCCCGCTTCCCCGTTTGAAACAAGTAATAATTCCGGATGTTCTTCAATTTCTAACTGGCTTACACTTGTATTGCGCGAGTGTGGCGCTAGAAATACGTCATCAAATCCCCGTACCAATTTTAATTTGGGATACAGCAATTCATGTTCATAAATCCCTGAACATTTTTCCTTTAATTCGTATTTGTCGATGCCATAATGGTAATATAAGGCTGCTTGTGCCCCCCAACAAATATGCATAGTGGACGTAACGCGACTTTTGGTCCACTCCATGATCTCTTTTAACTCTTCCCAATATGTCACTTCTTGAAAAGGCAAATGCTCAACAGGAGCCCCTGTAATAATCATTCCATCGAAATATTTGTTTTCCACTTCAGAGAATGTTGTATAAAATTCGTCTAAATGTGTTTTGCTCACCGTTTTCGATTGATGCGTAGCCATATGTAAAAAAGATACATTGACTTGTAAAGGAGTATTTCCTAATAAGCGTAATAGCTGAACTTCGGTTTTTTGTTTTTCTGGCATCAAATTCAATATTAAAATATTTAATGGACGGATATCTTGCGTAACGGCTCTGTCTTCATCCATAATAAATATTTTTTCTTCCTCTAATATTTCCCTAGCTGGCATTTTCCTTGGTATATTTATAGGCAATTTATATTCCCCCCTTATTTAAAACCCTAATATGGATTATTATAGGGTTCACTAGCTGTTTCGGCAAGTGCTATGAAGAAATGGCATAGATTAAATTTTTCATGAAAAATGACTTTATTTCCAGATTGTGATTTCCATCATTCTCAGGAGTAGATTAATCCAGGCCGAGCATATTTATATTCTTTATTTAAGAGTTATTTATGTAAACCTTGAATATCGTTAACCCATATTCTCAAACGCCCGTAGATTTGTCAGAAGTAAAAAAATGTAGACAAAGTGAAATCCGCTTTGTCTACACGTGAAAGGAATCCCTTTTAATTTCCATGGATATATTTCGCCCGTGCCTCTTGGAATATTTCACTTAGAAACTCTTCTGAATCATCGGTATCATTCTCTTGATAGACTTGAACTTCCCCATCTTTTACGGGAACTTTTCCCTGGGTAACACCTCGAATCGCGTATAAGCCGTCCTGTTCCGGTGACAAGAAGAGTAAATATTGCTCTCCTTCATTCATATTTTTATACCCATTATAATATATACAACAATATGTCCAAGTCCTTCGCTAACCGCATATACGGTGGCATTACCATTCCTCTTCAAACTCCTGCACGGCTAACAAGGGATCTGGTTCCAGGGATTAGTTTCCTTCATAAAAGATAAGTTTATTTCCAAAGGGATCATGGACGGTGATTTCTGTTGTCCCCCATGGTGTTTCTTCTAATCCAGGGCGTGCATATTTATAGTTTTTAGCTAAAAGATTTTGATGTAATGTAAGGATCTGTTGTACCTTTATCCTGATAGTAGATCCTGGTGAGGCATCCCCATGGTGTTCAGACAAATGAAGGATGCAGTTCTGTTGAGATACTTGCATGTACAAAGGAGAATTTTCTTCAAATTGGTGCTGCCAATCTACATTGAAACCTAAAAAGTCTACATAAAACTCCTTTAGCTTTTGAACATCAAAAACTCTTAATATAGGAATTATGTCATTTGTAAATGAAATTCCTGCTTCCATTTCAGTAAATCCACCCTTCTTTTTCGAGAACTATCTCTTTTTTTACGACCCAACTCCTTCGTGGATCTGACTATGAAATAAGTCATAATAGAAGCCACGTTGTTCAAGCAGTGAAGTATGTGTTCCTTTTTCAATTAATTTCCCTTGATCTAGAACTAAAATTTGATCAGCATTTTGGATTGTATTCAGTCGATGTGCAATGACAACACTCGTTCTTCCTTCCATCAACCGAAAAAGTGCTTCTTGGATTTTCATTTCTGTAATCGTATCAATATTACTTGTCGCTTCATCTAAAATAAGTAAAGAAGGATTAGAAAGCATCGCTCTTGCAATCGATAAAAGTTGTCTTTGTCCTTGGCTAATGCCACTACCATCTTGTTTGAGAAGCGTATCATATTGGTTTGGTAATTTCATTATAAAAGAATGGGCATTCGCAATTTTTGCTGCCTCTTCCACTTCCTTATCGGATGCATCAAGTTTTCCATAGCGAATATTTTCCCGGATAGTACCTTGGAAAAGATAGGCATCTTGTAAAACAAATCCCATATGACTTCGTAAATTATTTCTTTGGATTGTTTGAATATCCATCCCATCGATCAATATTTCTCCACTACTCGTTTCATAAAAACGGGCGAGCAGATTAATAATCGTTGTTTTCCCCGCTCCTGTTGGTCCTACAAGGGCAAGCGTTTCACCCGGTTTAACCCGAAAACTTATATGTTTAATGGTTTGTTCTTGCCCCTCTTGGTCATAAGAGAAGGACACATCTGTAAATTCTATCTCTCCCTCAATATAATCAATTTTGCGACTAGATTCGCTGTCCTTTTCTTCTTGTTCATCTAATATTTCAAACACTCTTTCCGCACCAGCTACAGCCGAAAGCAATGTATTGAATTGATTAGCTAGTTCGTTCAATGGCCGTGTGAACTGACGAGAGTACTCTGTAAAGACAACGATCGTACCGATACTTACATAGCCTTTAAGAGCCAAGATCCCACCTGCACCAGCAATCACTGCAAAGTTTAAATTATTCAGCATATTCATTAGCTTTGGAATAAATCCAGAATATACTTGAGCCCAATAGCCAGCATCTCTTAACCGTTCATTTTTTTCCGTAAAATCAGCTATGATTTTTTCCTCTTGAGAAAAAGTTTTCACGATCGTTTGCCCAGCAATGGTTTCTTGAATAAATCCATTTAAATCGCCAAGATGCTTCTGCTGTTCCTTAAAAAGCCTTCCTGTACGATTAGTGATCCATTTCATTCCAAAATACATGATCGGAACAACAAACATTGTAATAAGAGTAAGTAAAGGACTTAAGATCAACATGACTGTAATGGTTCCTACGAGAGTCATGACACTAGAGGAAAGCTGAATAACGGACGTATTTAACGTTTGACTAACATTGTCAATATCATTCGTCAATCTGCTCATTAATTCTCCATGTTGACGTTTATCAAAAAACTTAATCGGTAGTTTGTGTAATTGATTAAAAAGCTGTTTCCTCATCGTAAAAACTGTTTTTTGACCAATTCCAATCATCCAATAGCTTTGCATAAAGCTAGTGAGGGAAAAGAAAAAATAGACGCAAGCAATCATAACAAGTATAAAGATGAAAGTATTTCCGTTATTTTCGGCAATATATTTATCGATGGTTTTGCCAATTAAATAAGGTCCTAATAGGCCAAGACCAGAACTTGCTAAAACGGTGAACAATACAAGAAATAATTGGCCCCGATACACATCGAGGTATTGCCAAATCCGAATTAACGTTTTTCTCCAATTCTTCGCTTTTTCAACCTCCAGCGGCTGCCCCATTCTTCTTTTTTTGGACATCTGCCAACCCCCCTTTAGTAAATTGGGATGTATAGATCTTTTGATAAAGGGCGGAACTCTTCATTAATTCCTCATGGGTCCCACACGCTACTAATTCCCCTTCATCTAATAAAAGAATTTGGTCCGTTTTCATCGCTGTTGTGATTTTTTGTGTAATAATGAAAATGGTAGAATCGTATTTTTCCAATGCTTCCAATAGCTTTGCCTCTGTTTTCATATCGAGCGCACTCGTACTATCATCTAAAAATAATAGTTTGGGAGTGCGAACAAGAGCTCTAGCAATGGAAAGTCTTTGTTTTTGTCCCCCGGATAAATTAACCCCCTTCTGTCCCACTTTCGTTTGATATCCTTTAGGTAATCTTTGAATCGTTTCGTGTATTTGCGCATCCTTTGTACTTTTTATCATTTCTTCGTGCGATGCATCTTCTTTCCCCCAAGCAATATTACTTTCAACAGAGCCCGTAAATAATATAGATTCTTGTGGCACAAAACCAATTTGTTTTCTAAGTGAGGTTAAGGTCATATTCCTTATATCAAAATCATCAATCTCTATAAATCCTTCATTCACATCATAAAGTCTGGGTATTAGTTGGAATAGAGCTGATTTTCCTGCTCCTGTTGCTCCCATTACAGCAATGGTTTCACCAGGATTTGCTGTGAAAGATATATTACGAAGTACGAAATTGTCTGTTCCAGGGTACTTAAAGCTTACATTCTGGAATTTTACTTTTCCAGCCCGGATCCTTTTATCAGATAAAGCTGATGCATTATCTTCCAAATCTACTGAAGTCTGAAGGATCTCATTAATCCGCCCCGAAGATGCTTTTCCACGGGAAAAAGCCATAATGATCCACGATAACATCGATAGAGCCATCGTAATTCGAAAACCGTAATTGACGATTGCGACAACTTCCCCCACATTGATTCTTGCTTGATGGACATCTGCTGCTGCAAACCATAATATAAATAAAATAGCTAGATTCATAATCAATAACAGAAGCGGTCCAAGCAATTCCACAAGTCTCAATGTTTTGACCGTGTGCTTTCTTAAATCTTCATTAGCAGTACCAAAACGTTTTTCTTCAAAATCTTTTCTAATAAACGCTTTGATCAAACGCATGGACGTTAAATTTTCTTGCATCACATTATTTACTCTATCCAACTTATCTTGTACTAAGCGAAATAACTTACCTGTTTTTCTCATCATCCAAAAAAGTAAGGCCACAAGAACAGGAATGGGAACAATTAAAATAAGTGCTAACTTGATATTAACAAAAAATGCCATTGTGACCCCACCTATGATAAGCAAAGGAGTTCGCAAGGCAACCCGTAAACTCATAAACAATGTATTCTGGATTTGTGTAATATCATTTGTGAGACGGGTGATAAGGGAAGATGTTTGAAATTGAGCTAAATTATTAAATGAAAACGATTGCACCTTTTTAAATACGGCGGCACGGACATCAAAGCCAACCCCTTGGCTTGCATGAGCGGAAAAAAAGGAATTCGTGATCCCCGCAATAAACCCAAGCAAGGACATGCCAATCATAATTCCTCCCCATTTCATGACAGCATTTAGATCTTGTTTTAATATCCCTTCATCAATAATATTGGCCATAAACATGGGATGCCATAGTTCTACAGCTAATTCCACAAGCATCAGCGCCCACGCCATGAGCATAGCCCAACGATAAGGCTTTAAATATGAAATCACTTTCTCCATTTGGATTCCCCCAGATCATTCGCATACCTAAATATATTTTCACTACCTATCTTAAATTAAATTCAAATAAATGTCATCTGCTTAAGCTGACTTTTCAAAATTTTAATAAAATATGGGATGTTGGTAGAAGATTTTCAAGAAATATGATTAAATAAAAATAATGAACTTTATTTTGAAGGGATTTATACAATGGAAAAATTTGAAAAAGCAACATTTGCAGGTGGATGTTTTTGGTGCATGGTTAAACCTTTCGATCAGTGGGACGGGGTAGAACGTATTGTTTCTGGCTATTCAGGAGGAACACTCGTTAATCCAACTTACGAGGATGTTAAAACGGGCAAATCCGGTCATTATGAGGTTGTGCAAATTACTTTTGATCCACAAATAATGTCGTATGAGAAATTACTTGAAATTTATTGGCAACAAATTGATCCAACAGATGCAGCTGGACAATTTCATGACCGTGGAGATTCCTATCGTACAGTCATATTTTACCATAGCGAGTCACAAAGAATAGCTGCTGAAAAATCAAAAGAGAAATTGGCTACTAGTGGCAAATTCAATAAACCGATCATCACCGAGATTAAGCCAGCAGCAACATTTTATCCCGCCGAAGACTACCACCAAGATTTTTATAAAAAAAACGAAGCAGACTATTTAGCAGATAGAGAAAAATCAGGTCGAGACGAATTTATACAAAAACATTGGGGAATAAAATAAGATTTATGGACAGTCCCTTACCGTGCTGACAGCATGCAGTAAGGGACTGGCCTTTTAAGAAGTCGTGTAATCAATTTGATCATCATTGAGTAACTTTAAAGGCGTTTCGGCCGGTCCTTCTAATACTTCTCCTTTATAAGTGAAGCGTGAACCATGGCATGGACAATCCCATGTTCGGTCACCGCTATTCCAATTCACTTCACAGCCCATATGTGTGCAGGTTGTATCCACAACAAAAAGTTGCCCTTTTTCATTTTTATAGGCACCTGCTCGCTTCCCTTTGATGGAAATCGCTGCTCCTTCCCCTTCTTTTATATCTTTTATTTCTTTATCGGGAGTTTCTAGCTTACCACCAATTAGGTGGGAGGCCACATTCAAATTTTCTTTGACAAATTTCTTTATGCCTGGATCCGCCTTAAATCTTGCAGGTGTATATAATTCTTTATAAGGATTTCTCTTATCAATAATCAAATCCCTGATTAATTGTGCTGCAACATGACTGTTTGTCATTCCCCATTTACGAAAACCAGTTGCAACAAAAACCTTACTCCCTTCAGATAGTTCACCAATATACGGAACTTTATCTGGGGTGACGAGGTCTTGTGTGGACCATCTGTAGGCGATTTCCCCAATGTTGAAATGCTCCTGTGCAAATTTCTCTAATGCCTGATAATGTTCTAATTCTTTTCCACCTTGTCCAGCTTTATGGCCGTCTCCACCAAACAATAACATTTGTTCCCCTTCTATTGTAACGGGGCGAATCGAACGGGTCGGCTGTTCAGCATTAATATACATCCCTTTAATAACTGGCTTTACCGGTTTTGCTGCAATCACGTAGGAACGCTCTGGGTAAAGGCGCGAAAAATATCCGCGATTATCGTGGAAAGGAAAGTGAGAAGCGGAAATAACATAGTCTGCTTCAACTCGTTTTCCATTTTTAAAACGGATGGTTGGTGGAGTCCCCTCCTCCATTTGAGAAGCAACCGAGTTTTCATATATTTGTACACCAAGCTTTTCCAATTGCTCGACCATCTTAGCTAAGTAATGAAGGGGATGAAAATGAGCCTGACTTTTCATAACGATCGCGCTTTTATGTGGTAAATCGATTGGAATTTGCTCTGTTAATCCGCCTTCAATCCCTAGTTTTTCATAGGCAGCTGCTTCTTTCTTTATTTTGCCAATATAGTCGTCCGCATTGGTATATATAAAGGCATCTTCCTTTTGAAAATCGCATTCAATATTATGTTCCTTTATCCATTCTTCCATATGCTCTTTCGCATTTTGGTTAGCTTGATAATACAATCTTGCTTTATCTTCACCAAAGTGCTGGATCAATTCATTATAAATTAAACCATGTTGAGCCGTAATCTTTGCTGTCGTATGCCCCGTTGTTCCATTAAATAAGGAATCTGCTTCAAATAAAGCAACTTGCAGCCCCTCTTTCGCTAACAAATAAGCTGTGGTTATTCCTGTAATTCCGCCGCCGATTATAGCTGTTTCTACCTTTAAATCCTCCTCAAGGGCTGGGAATTTATGCACTTCTGTGGAACGAATCCACCATGATTCTGGAGATGTCGGAAATGCTCTATTGCTGTTATTACTTTGCTTCATCAATTATTCCTCCTTCGATTTCCTACTAATTGATATTCCCCCAAAATCACATTTTATGTAAAAGGATTAGACATTCTACAAACTTAAATAAAAAAAGCCTCTTCATTATGGTAAAAAAAGAGAAAAGGACTGTCCTTTTTAGAAAGACAATCCCCTTTTTTTACATTAACTGATAACAGGTAATACTCTTATTTCTTTTTCCATTACTGATTTACAAATAGGGCAAATCGTTTTTTCATCATTAGAAAAGGCATCCCTCATCCAACATGAGCATTCTTCATTCGTACATGACCAAACAACTGTTTCTTTCTCCGGGATTGGTTCCTTAGGTCCCCTTCTGTAAGCCATGGCAAGATCCCCTTTCACATTAATAATTTTATTATACGCCATTAAGATCAATAAACCAAATCACCCCATGATCAGGCCTCCTATGGATTAAGAGTATTTTTGGATAAGAAGATATTCTGACTTCTCTATGATTGATTGTAGTTTATCCGCATTTTTTTTGTACATTTGTTTTGCTTCTTGTGAATCCGTTTCAAGTGAGAATGACTCTAAATCAGCTTGGCACTTTTTCAAAGATGTTAAAAGGGATTGCCTTGGTTTTGTTTCGGGTATTTGTTTCTTATCATCATATATATCCACAGTTAATTGACCATATGTATCCACTTGACCTAAATAAACATTATCAAGGGTTACACCCAATTTTTCTAACTCGGTGTCAAGCCATGCTCTGCTTAGTCCTCTTGATGATAAGCCACCATCGATGATTTTTCCCTCCATGATGACAGCCTGAGGCATTTTTTCTGGAGCAACTTCTAATTGAAGATCAGCGGGGGTAATCGGTTGCTTATCTTTTTTTAACATCACATTTAAATCCCCATTCGATTCCAAAACAGCAAATTCCACATCCGCAACCTGAAAGGCATTCTTTTTTCTTAAGAGTTGTAATAATTCATCAACCGTATACTGTTCCTTCGATAGGTTTTCCTCTTGGATTTTCCCATTTTTTATGACAACAGTGGATGAACCTTCTATAAAATTACGAACTTTTTTGTTTTTTAGGCCAATAATCCCTGCTATAAAAGGAATGGCTGTCCACACTAAAAGACTGTACACCCCGTTCATGAAATGGGTTTCTAATCCTGAGGAGATTTCTGCAGCTATACTACCAACTGTAATTCCAACTATATATTCAAAAAAGGATAGATGCGATAATTGTTTTTTTCCTAACCATTTTGTTAATAAAAATAAGATAAGGACCATAGATGAAGAACGAAGGATGATTTCAAGCCAATTAGGAATATCCACTTCATGTTCCTCCTTTACGAATTTCGGTATTGCTGTTCTTCGGCTTTCATAAATTCAATACGGTGATGTAAATCAAGAATCACGGAATTCATATCCTCCATGCATTCGTGAAAAACTCTTTTCGCTTCTTCATCGGAAGTTATTTCGGCTAGACGACTAAATTCCGCTTGAATGGCTTTTGCAGATGCAAATGTTCCTTTCACATTAGCAAAGACAGTCATGTTCTTATCCTCCTAGTATTAGGAGGAACAGAGTGCTACTCTGTTCCTTTTTAATTATTGGTTATATTGCGGTTCTTCCTGCAAAATTTCTTGAACACGCGGTTCCAGTGTATCAATGATAGACTGAGTTTGCTGAGCGCATGTTTTGTAAAGTTGTTTTGCTTGTTGATTGTCGGTATCTAAAGCAAATCCTTCAAAACTTGCCTGTGCTGTTTTCAATCCGGTTAATGTTTGTTGCACTTTTGTAATAACAGTCATAATCCTTAGCCCCCTCAATCTTTTTTGGAACGTTTATATTATGTGATCCTTATGGCAAGCCATGCTATGAAAAAAATGGGAATAACAAAAGCGCAAGGCGCCCGCCTATCGGCGACAAGCAAATGTTCTGAGACAAAGAAAGGCGTTCTTTGCCTTTCATTGGCTCAGGTTATTTGTCCTCGAGCCGATGGCGCCTGGAGCTAGACGACGAAAGTCAAAATTGCAACATATCCACAGGCGACAATTTTATAATTTTCTTAATCATAAAAAAACAGCGTTGCTTTAACAATAGCAACGCTGTTTTAGTTCAAATACGATTAAACACTTGGTTCTAAATCATGTTTTAGATTTTCTATTCTTTCTTTTACTTCATCTTCACTGAGATTATGTTCTTGAATATATAAATTTCTTGGATGAACGCGGCATTCGTCAGTGCAACTTCTCATATATTTATGTTCATTCTCTTCCGAACACAAAATTTGTTTATTACATTCAGGGTTTGCACAGTTTACATAACGTTCACATGGAGTGCCGTCAAAATAGTCACGTCCAACAATGACATGTTCTTTTTGATTAACCGGAACAGAAATCCTCTCATCAAATACATAACATTGACCATCCCAAAGTTCCCCTTGAACCTCAGGATCCTTTCCATAGGTCACAATACCACCGTGTAGTTGGGCGACATCTTCAAAGCCTTCCTTCTTAAGCCATCCAGAAAATTTCTCACAACGGATCCCGCCTGTACAATAGGTAAGGATTTTTTTTCCTTCCAGTTTTTCTTTATTTTCCCGAACCCAATCAGGCAACTCACGGAATGTTTTAATATCAGGACGGATAGCGCCTCTAAAATGACCAAGATCATATTCATAGTCATTGCGAGCATCAAGCACAATGGTTTCTTCATCTTGCATCGCTTGGTAAAATTCGGATGGTTCAAGATATTTTCCAGTGATTTCATGTGGGTTTATATCATCTTCCAAACGCAGTGTAACAAGTTCGGGGCGATGACGAACATGCATCTTTTTAAAGGCGTGGCCATCAGACTCATCTATTTTAAAGACCATCGTTTCAAAGCGCGGATCTTTTTTCATCTCATTCATATATGTTTCTGTTTGTTCCCATGTACCAGAAACGGTTCCGTTAATCCCCTCACTAGCTACTAAAATTCGCCCTTTTAACCCAATGTTCTTACAAAACTTTAAATGTCTTTTCGCAAATACATCTGGTTCTTCAATTTCTACATACTGATAGTACAACAATACTCTAAACTTTGGATTTTTTTCCACAAAAAATACCACCTATCCTGTTATATTTGCAAGATATAAACGTGTTTAGGAGGATTCGATTTCGGTTTCCCGAATATATACACTTTACTCTTACATTCCTATTTTACCGATTCTAAATCAAAAAATCAACATCTAGTCAAGAGTAAGACAGGTTTGCTCATTATTCCTCGAATAAATACCCGGAAAAGAAATCTTTCACAAAAGCATCACAGTTATGAATGGAATAAACAGGTATTTTCGAAAGCGAAGCAATAGGAATCCAAGAAATAATGGCCTTTATGTTGGATAAATCCTTCAAATGTTCTAGATCATTTTCATTTCGGATTAACACAAACTTTGAAAAGTTTTCCTTTTTATATCCTTCAATGAGAAGAAGATCAATAGGGAAAGCCTGATAAATGGAAACAATCTCCTTTAAATTCCAAAGAGAGTTTTGTGTCGCTAATTGTAAAATCCCATCTCCTTCAACAGCAGAAATCAGAGCCCCTGCGGTTAGATGTTTTTTGCTATCTTTTTGCTGAATGGTTCCCTCAGGTGGTCCTCCATGGCCATGATGTTTTATTGTACCGATTCGAAAGCCCTGTTTTTTTCCATACGCAATTAGTTTTCCCAACAAGGTTGTTTTTCCGCTATTTTGAAAGCCTACAATTTGGAAAATCTTGATTCGATCCATGGATCCTCACTACCTTCTTGGTCCTCTAACATTAAAATCTCAACGGAGTCTTCAACTGCGAATCCTTTTGTCCCTCCGGGTAGTACGGCTAAACAATCTGCCCAAGCTAATGATGTTACCACACCCGACTTATCTAACCCTACTGGATTAGCATATACATGTCCATTTTCTATGGAAAGCTTACATCTAACAAATCGACTGAATGGATTAGCCTTTGGAAAATCGCTTTTCAATTTCCCCGTAATTTTCTTTAAATATGGTTTACTTGAATAAAGCCAATAACGAATATATGGACGTACATATAATTCAAAACCAATATAGCAAGCAGAGGGGTTTCCGGAAAGGCCGAAAAAAAGTTTTCCATCTTTTTGGGCGCAGCTTGTCACACTTCCTGGTCTCATCGCAATCTTATTAAATAAAAGTTCCGCCCCTAGTGATTGATAGACCTTTGGCATATAGTCATAGTCTCCAACAGATACCCCTCCCGTTGTGATCACAATATCACATTCTGTCATTGCCTTTTTAACGATCGAGAGTAAATCTTTAAATTGATCAGCAACAGATCCATATCGTTTATAAAGCCCACCAGCTCTCACTATCTGGGCTTCAATCATATAACCGTTACTGTTACGAATTTTCCCAGGGACTAAGTCCTCTTCTGGTCGTAACAATTCACTACCGGTTGTTATGATTCCAACCAATGGGGGTTTGACACAAGGGACTTCAGGATAACCAAAAGTTGCTAATAATGCTTTTACACCCGGATTAATTTTTTCCCCTTGTTTGATTAAAGAAGTTCCTAATTTCGCGTCTTCTCCTTGAAAAGATATATTATCACCCTTTTGTAGAGGTCTTTTCAGAACGATATATTGTCTCCCATTTGAATGTTTTTTCTCTTGAACAAGTTCCAACATAATGACACAATCAGCATTTTGAGGAATTTGAGCTCCAGTCATAATACGAATGGATTCCATCGAACCTAGTTCATAATGACTCACTGAACCGGCCCCTATTTCATCCACCACTTCAAATGTAAGGGGATTTTCCCTGGAAGCCCCGATTGTATCACTTGCTCTTAAAGCGAAACCATCGTATGGTGAACGATTAAATGGCGGGACATCATGATCAGCTTTTAACGGTTGCGCAAGAAATCGACCGTCACAATCATCAAGGGATACTTTTTCGAAAGAGCCTCTTTTTTTGAAATGCATGACCATCTCTGTTGCTTCTTTAATCCAAATGGGCTTTCTATTTTCTACCAAGATTCTGATCTCCTCTCTGCTCTTATGTTCAACTGAGTATGTAAAAGAATAGTTCTTTATGGATTGTATTTTAAGTTTATCATTTTTTGAAAAACAACACTAATAACAATCATTTTGCATCTCAAAAGCAAACGCAAATTTCTAATACATATTGAAATTAGTCGAAAAGAAGGATAGACTTATTTCTTAATCTAGTAAACACTAAAATAGAGATCTGATTATGAAAGGAAATGTAATCATGAAGAAATGGATCTATGGTATCCTGCTAATCCCTTTGGTCTTTTTATCATTCCAAAAAGTTTCAGCAGAAGATATACCTAAGCCAAGTGGTGATATTTATATTCAAGATTTTGCTGATTTGTTACCGAAAAAGGTAAAGAAAGAGATGGCAGAACTTGGCACTTATCTTGATGAACAAACTGGAGCACAGCTAAGTGTGCTGACCGTTCCTTCCCTCCAAAACACACCTGTACAGGATTACGCAGAGAAAGCATTTCGCGAGTACAAGCTGGGAGATAAGGATAAACAGAATGGTATTTTGCTATTACTTGCAGTTCAAGACCGAAAAATATACATAGAAGTTGGTAAAGGGTTGGAGGCAACATTTCCTCCCGGGAGGATCGGGGAAATATTGGATGCCTATACCCTTCCCTTTTTAGAAAAAGATAATTTTCAAGTAGCCATTTCAAATACATATAACCAATTATTTAATGAAATCGCCATTAAATATGAGCTTGATAAGCGAGCTTCCGCAAAAGGATATGAATATGGCCAAGGTGGATCCTCCCTTCTCACTATTCTTATTTTTATGTTTGTTTTCTTAGGAGTCGTCTTCTTGGATTTTAAAT
Organism: Lederbergia ruris; assembly: GCF_018332955.1. Lineage (NCBI taxonomy): Bacteria > Bacillati > Bacillota > Bacilli > Caryophanales > Bacillaceae > Lederbergia > Lederbergia ruris. The sequence continues at coordinate 109,984 of NZ_BORB01000005.1, read as the reverse complement.
TTTTAGGCGGTGCATTGTGTTTTGCTCTTCTGCGAATTTTAACGTCTCCCTTGCGACGACGGAAAAAAAAGAAGCAACAAGGAGGCACTTCCAGTCATGATCAAGCAAAAAGAGTAAAAGTAAGAGAAAGATATAGAAGATAAAGCTATCCCCAGGCTGTTTTAACAGCGGGATAGCTTTTTTAAAAGATAAGAAAGTATAAATTTTGGCTAATGCTTGATCCAGCTCCAGGCGCCATCGGCTCGAGGTCAAATAACCTGAACCAATGAAAGGCAAAAAAGCACCTTTCTTTGGTTCAGAACATTTGCTTGTCGCCGATAGGCGGGCGCCTTGCGCTTTTCTTATATAACCAATGATTTTATTCGTTTAAAGATTTAAGAAGCAATTTCTTTAATAATGGAAAGAGTAGTTCCGGCAAAGTTTCGATTGAAGGTGAAATTAAACTGTAAGCCCCATAAATATTTTGGAAAACCTTACGTTGTTCGTCCCCCACTCCATTTACAGATAAATAGATATTGATCACTTCGATTCCCCTTTTTCGAGCATCTATCACGGCCATATGAGTGTCAATAATCCCATTTTGGTCATATCCGAAAGCAGCTGGTTCCCCATCAGAAAATACGATTAGAAATTTTTGTTTTTCTCCTCTACTTAATAATCTTTCGGTCATTACTCGAATGGCAAACCCATCGCGGTTATCTTCCTCCGCTTTCAATTGCATAATTTCGGGGCCTGTTTTCCTCTTTAGTGAATTTGAAAAAGTGATAGGCTGAAAAAAATAATTGGGTTGTCTTTCTTGAGTCGCATCATTGGCATCTTCCCAAAAGCCTGTTATTTCATGAGGTACACGAACAGATTTTAAAGCCTCATGAAATAAAGTAATGCCTTTCTTTGTCTCCTCCATTTTATCTTGCATGGAAGCAGAGCAATCCACTAGCAAACTAAAAACGGCATCGATCTTAGTCGATTTTTCCGTCTTTTTATAAAACAGTCTTTTTTGGTCATCTGTGAAAAAGTCTATTACATTTTTGTTCAGACGACCTATTTGTAATCGGGTACGTGGAAGCTGTTTTTTATGTTCAAGAGTCATATCAATTGTCCGTTTTAACTTTTTTTGATACAAAGTCATCGACTCTTTATAAAGTTGATATTGACTAATTTCTTCATTTTTTGGCAAGGAAGGCGAAAGAAAAATGGCCTCTGCATACCGATTTTCCAATCCATATGGGGCATGAACAGGATCACCCCCATCATTTTTCCTTCCCAAATCTTCCATATCGGAATAATCCTTATATTGACTCTTCCCTGCTTTTCCTTTTACAATCGCTAGCGCTTGATCACCAGCTTCTCCTTCCCTTGCTTCATTTGTAAAGATGTCTGTTTGTGTACCTTGATCAAGGTCAAATTGTAAAAAGTTTTTCCCGGGTTCACTTGTTTCACGATGCCAGGTTTTCATTTCTTCCTTAAAAAACTCCTCATCTCCTGCCGCTTTCTCTTCCGATTGATCATCATTGATGAGCTTATCCTTTCTTAATAAATCTCGATAATTTATATGTTGATCCTGCGTTTCACTATTATGAAGGTGAAAATAATCATTTAATAAATCCCGTTTTACAAAATCTTCTAATAGCGTCACAATTTGCATACAGTTTTTAGCGACATCATTCGTTGAACGAGCATCGAACAAGTATTCTAATTTTTTTCGATACGGAGATAAAACTGGATTGATATCAGCATGGATTCCCGGTATTTCGAAAAGCGGTGTTTGCGCATTCCATACGAGATAAGCAAGATTAAAAAGGACATCAGTAAATAAACTTCTTTCCATATTTACTTTCCACTGATTCTGAAAAAAACCTAAATAAACTTTCCTACGATTAGTAAATTCCCTTCTCATTCCTGGCCTTTTTCTTTTGCAAATTTCTTCTAATCTTAAATCCTCTGCAAGTGCAAATAATTGCTTCGCAAAACGAGGAAGCTTTGTGGATTGCGACCAATCTATAAATTTATGGACTACTTTTTGGTCTGTAAAATAGTAATTCCCCAATGCTCGTAAATAAACATCACTCTTCATCCCGGAAATCATATAAATTTCTGAACGATGATTCCAGAAATGACTGGCATATATTTTTTTGTCCGCGGTATCTAAATACGAATGAACACGTAGTTCAACCTCATATTCTGAATCTTTTACAAGTGTTTTGGCAAGATCGGACAATTCCATCACGAGTAGTGAATCAATTTTTTCATCATTAAAATCGATGAAACGATACATTCTTTTCACTCCCTTATAGAATGAGCACAAGCGCTGTAGCTAGACTTCGAATAACGTAGACGCAATATTCATGATGGCAGCTTTTTCTCTTTCTTCTTCAAACTTATCGGCGATTCCACGTTGAATCGCTCTTAATGGTGGTAAATAGGCTGATAAGTCACAGGTATCTATCAAAGCTCGAATCGAAGCTGCCTCTTCCGGTACTTGTCCATTACGCACCTGTGTGATTAAATCCTCAGATAATAATACATACTTATCTATTAACGCTTCGTCCTTTAAAATACTTTCTGTCTTTAGAACCGTTTTTAAAATATCCCCTTGAATATAGGGAACATCGAGAACAACAAATCTATTTTTTAACGCCTCATTTAAAGGAACCGTTCCAATATACCCTTCATTAATAGCCGCGATCACGCCAAAGCCATTTTCGGCATGAATCGTTTCCCCAGTAAATGGGTTAAAAACAGATCGACGATAATCTAGAATGCTGTTTAAAATCGGTAATGTTTCCGGCTTTGCCATATTGATTTCATCGACATACAATAGATGGCCATTTTTCATCGCTTTAACGACTGGACCAGGAACAAATTCAATGATCTGTTTTCCATCTTTTTCATTAATCGTTTTAAAACCTAAAAATGCTTCAGCGTCCAAATCTACAGAACAATTAATACTGTGCATGGGTTGCTTGAAGATTTGTGATAAATTTTCCGCCAACTTCGTTTTGCCAGACCCTGTAGGTCCTTTAAGCAAAAGATTTTTCCCTAATGCCAAAGAGATGACGGCATCCGATAATAATTCATCATCCTCCGATAAAAATTGGGTTATCTGATATTGATCTATATTCGTTTGCTGCGAAAACTTCTCATGTCGCTCCTTAATGACTCGCTCTATTGCCTGTGGTAAATATAATGTATTCATGCATGATGTCCTCTCTAAAATAGTAAAAACTCACATCTATTTATTTTAACAAAAATAAATAAGACTTGCTCATAAGCAAGCCTAAGTAAATATGAAGTTTTTACTGATTCGAGTATTTCTGTTGTCCCTGATCATATACATAAAGGCCTCTTCCTACCTTGATAATATGGTAATCTGATTCACGGATTGTATTCATAAATGTTGTCATATTCGCGATATGTGAACCAGCAGCAGCCTCAATTTTATCTTTTAAATCTTTTCCACGTACAGGGGAGTCTGCTTCCTTTAATATATCAATCGCAATTTCCCTTAATTTAGTTGTTTTACTTCTTCTTGAAGGTCGCCCTTTTCTTTTCCTTGGTATAGGGACCGAAGTACTTTTAACATCATCCGGTTGGTTTCCTGTTGGATTACTTTTTTCATGTTGTTCATTGTCTATCTGCTCCGTTGTATCCTGTTCATCTAATTCTCTTAACCGTTTAAAAATAAAACTTCTCTCTTTGTGTATATCTTCTAATATCTTTTTCTCCATATTGTCCATTTGCTCTAGTCTAGTTTTTAATGCGTTCCTTTCATCAAACAACATTATTCCCTCCTAGTCCCCGTGCCAATTATTATATTTTACTCTCTATCTTAGATTATGGGCAAAATTGATAAGAAAGGCAAGATGATTTAGAAAATTATCTATCATGAAAAAAGTCGTGTGTTTCAATTTAAAATCAGGATATGCCTGATTACATCATACCCATCCATTTTTTCGATTAATGGCGTTAATTTTTTGAAGATACGTCTCACACATCCATTATATAAAGCGCTTCATTAATTTCGAAACAAATTAAGCAAACCCCTTTCCTTTTCGTTCTAAAAAAGGTAAAATAAGTTATGACAATTGAATAATCCAATTTCACGAGGAGGTTTTACTAGCAATGAAAATTATGAGTAATGAACTGCTGGTCGCTGCCTATCGAGATGCAAAGAAAAATAACCATGAAAGTGAATGGATTAGGTTACTGAAGTCAGAAATTAAAAAACGTGGATTAAAAACTTAACTTATATATATAACCATATATCTATAAATATAGTAGCGTGCCAATTCTATTTGGCACGCCTTTTAATTTGGACAATGAGTAGTTGTACACAAAGGGCCGACAAAATGTCGGCCCTTTGCTAAATACGTATCATTACCCTTCCAGAAGAAGATCTTCAGGATTTTCTAACAGTTTTTTGATGGTTACGAGGAAACCTACAGCTTCTTTTCCATCAATGACTCTATGATCATAAGACAAGGCTACATACATCATTGGTCGATTTTCCATGCGTTCAGCATCAATTGCAACCGGTCGTGTTTGAATGGTATGCATTCCCAAAATCCCTACTTGTGTACCATTTAAAATAGGAGTTGATAAAAGGGAACCAAACACCCCACCATTTGTAATCGTAAATGTTCCACCAGATAAATCACTTAGGGTTAATTTATTATCTCTTGCCTTATTCGCAACAGCTAAAATATCTGCCTCGATTTCAGCAAAATTTTTACGATCACAATCACGGATGACAGGAACAACTAATCCTTCATCAGTTGAAACAGCAACACCAATATCATAGAAGTTTTTCATGATTAACTCATCACCATCAAGTTCAGAGTTGACAGCTGGATATTTTTTAAGAGCTGCTACAACAGCCTTTGTAAAGAAGGACATAAATCCTAAGCGAACATCATGTTCTTTTACAAAATTATCTTTTTTACGTTTACGTAAATCCATAACGGCTGTCATATCAATTTCATTGAAGGTAGTCAGCATCGCTGTATTTTGTTTCACTTCTAACAGACGCTTGGCAATTGTTTGCCGACGTCTAGATAGACGCACTCTTTCAACCGGCTTTTCATCTCCTGGAACAGCAGGGGATGCAGGACTTTGCGCTGGTGCAGGCGTCGCCTCTTGTTTCGGCTGATTGGAATATAACGAAACATCTTGTTTTCTAACACGTCCCATTGGATCAACAGTTGGCACTTGTGAAAGATCAATGCCTTTTTCTCTAGCTAATTTTCGAGCCGCAGGAGAAGCGATTGTTCTTTCTTTTTTCTCTTCAGTCTCTTTTTCCGTTGCAACTTCTACCGTTTGTTCTTCCTTCGGCTTTTCTTCTACCTGTTCATTTGCCGGAGCGTCGTTGTTATCTGCTTTCCCTTCCCCGGCTTCGACAATCGCAATCACTTCACCGACCTGAACGGTATCCCCTTCTGCTGCTATTAATTCCTTTACAATTCCTTCTTCTTCAGAAATGACTTCAAGATTAACCTTATCCGTTTCAAGCTCTACAATATATTCTCCCTTATCTACATGATCGCCCGGTTGTTTCAACCATTGTGCGATTGTACCTTCCGTAATCGATTCTGCTAATTCAGGTACTTTAATTTCAGCCACTTTGAAATCCTCCTCTAATGGTTACCATACATTTGTGTTATATAATTTATAATCTGTTTAATGCTTCTCTAATGATGCGCTTTTGTTCTTTTTTATGAACAGTCGGATCTCCTTCAGATGGGCTAGACCGTCTTCTACGACCAGTATATTTAAGCTCAACGCCAGTTGGAGCTAGCTTGCGCAAATATGAATCAACATGTGTCCATCCACCCATATTCTTTGGTTCTTCCTGTACCCAAACGAGTTCCTTAACATTAGGATATTGGGCTAATATTTCTTTAATCCTTTCGGATGGGAACGGATATAATTCTTCTACTCTTAAAATATGAAGCCAATCTAAATTCTTCTCATTTTCCAATTGCTCGGCCAAATCAATACTAATTTTCCCACTACAAAGAACGATTCTTTCTACAGCTTCTTTCTTCTGACCAAGCCCAGTTTGTTCAATGACGGTTTGGAAGCTTCCTTTTACAAGATCCTGTATATCTACAGAAGCCAGTGGATGTCGCAATAAATATTTCGGTGTCATAATCACAAGTGGTTTCACATTTTCTTTACCAAGGGATGCTGCTTGTCTTCTAAGCAAATGGAAATATTGCGCAGCACTTGAAAGATTAGCAACCGTCCAATTGTTTTCCGCCGCACTTTGTAAAAACCTTTCCACTCTTCCGCTTGAATGTTCAGGCCCATGTCCTTCATATCCATGAGGAAGAAGTAAAACCAGTCCTGATTTTTGACCCCATTTTGCTCTTCCTGACGAAATAAATTGGTCAAAATATACCTGTGCCATATTGGCAAAATCTCCAAATTGCGCTTCCCACAGTACAAGGGTTTCTGGAGCAAAAACATTATAACCGTATTCAAAACCAACTACGCCAGCTTCTGTTAATGGACTGTTATACACGGCAAAAGAAGCTCGAGCATCAGGAATATGATGCATTGGTATTAACTCTTTTCCAGTTTTCTCATCATGTAAGACAAGATGGCGTTGTGCAAATGTCCCTCTTTGTGTATCCTGGCCAGTAAAGCGAATTGGAGTACCATTTCTTAAAATGGTGGCAAACGCAAGGGATTCTGCATGTGCCCAATCAATTTTACCCTTACCAGAGAAAACGGCTTCTCTTCTTTTTAATATCCTGCTTAATTTTTGGAAAACATGAAAATCCTTAGGCCAGTCTAATAGTGCATTATTGATGGTTTTCAAATCTTCTTCCGAAACTGTTGTTGGTCCATCCTGTAAAGCTGCCATAACATTTTCAGGTGGATTCATGGAGATATCTGGTTCGTCCGTACTTTTAGCCGCACCATCATACTCCCTTTGGAGTGTTTGAAAGATTTTTTCGTCGATCTTTTTCACTTCTTCCTTTGAGAGAATCCCTTTTTCAATTAAACGTTCAGCATAAATTTCTTTTACTGTTGGATGGTTATTTACGACATTGTACATTACAGGATTTGTCACCATCGGTTCATCCGTTTCGTTATGGCCATAACGACGATAACCAATCAAATCAATGACGAAGTCTTTATGGAACTTCTGTCGATATTTATAAGCCAAAATACCCGCCGCTAATACAGCTTCTGGATCATCCGCATTCACATGAACAATTGGAATTTCAAACCCTTTTGCAATATCAGACGCATATTTTGTCGACCTTGAATCCGAACTTTCTGTTGTAAATCCAATCATATTATTGGCAATAATGTGAATGGTTCCACCCGTATCATAGCCTTTTAGATGTCCCATATTTAATGTTTCTTGGACAATTCCTTCTCCAGCAAACGCGGCATCTCCATGAATAGAAATCGCTAAGCTACTTGACATATCTTGTTGTGGAATACCAGGTTGGCTTCGATCTTCTTGGGCAGCGCGAGTGTAACCGTCAACAACCGGCCCCACGACTTCTAAGTGGCTAGGATTGTTCGCAAGGGTAATTCGAGTTTGGGTTGTATCACCTCGTTTTACTCTTTTATCAGCGCCAAGATGATATTTTACATCTCCTGTCCAACCATATGTAATCCCGATGGATCCTTCAGATGGGATCAAATCTTTATTCGGTGCATGCTGGAATTCAGAGAATATTAATTTGTAAGGTTTTTCTAGGACATGGGCCAGAACATTTAGTCGTCCACGATGTGCCATTGCAATATTAATTGTTTTCGTTCCCGTTTCCACTGTAGAATTAATAATTTTATCAATTAAAGGAACGAGTGTATCTAATCCTTCAATAGAGAAACGTTTTTGACCAACAAATGTCCGATGGATAAATTTTTCAAATCCTTCTACTTCTGAAAGACGGTGGAATACTTTGATTCTTTCTTCCTTTGTAAGGGAAGGATAAAAACTCTCAGATTCAATTTGCTCTTGAAGCCAATTTTTCTCTTCTAACTCATGAACATGATGGTATTCAAAAGCAATTTTCTTTGTATATACTTTTTTCAAATGATTAATGGCCTCTAGTCCATCTCTTAAATCCGCTGGTGCATTCGGAGAAATTAAGGATGGTGGGATATTTTTTAGATCTTCTTCCGTTAAATTAAATTGAGATGGTTCAATATATCTTGCATCAATATCCCGAAGGTTTAAAGGCCTAATGTCTGCAGCTAAATGCCCGTATGTACGAATATTATCAGCAAGCTTAATAGCACTAGCAATTTTACTGTACATGTCAGGGCTTTCCGGAATTTGAAAAGAAACATCAACCTGACCTTTTGTTGTTCCGCTTGCTTCTACTGCCTGGGGTGCGCCCCATTGATCAAATAATGTCTTTAGCTCAGGATCAATACTACTGGGATCATTGACATACTCATCGTAAATTTCCATTACATAACCAAGATTCGGACCTGAAAATTTCTGCCAGGGCGACGCTTGATATGAAGAGTTTTTACTCATTTGTGATACGCCTCCACGATTGCAACCAATTTATTTTGAATAAATCATCCATTAAAAATATAAAACCCTATCATTATTTTAGCACTGTATTTGCATAATTTAAAGGAAATTTGTCTAATTTATGAAGGTTCTAAAATAGTTTGTTGATTAGGGTTTTAATAGAAAATTCAACCATATCAATCTTACTATTATTCCATAAAAATGCAATGATTTTGTTTGGTCATTTTTTCTTTTTTTCTTGTTTACATTTATATCCAGTTTACCCGAATTTTTGTTTTCTTAAAAAGATGGGTTCACCAGGATAAAAAGAGAAAATCAGTTAATAGTAAAATTATCATGATTGAAAGGAAAAAATGATGGTGACAAATAACAAACAAATAGAATTAAATAGCACTAATGCGAAACCCAATAAAAAGTTAGCCATTATGGCGATTGCATCTATTCCACTAATCATGACACTAGGGAATTCAATGTTAATTCCCATCCTACCTTTAATGGAAAAGGAACTCAATATTTCTAAATTTCAGTCTAGCTTGATCATAACGGTGTATTCTATCGTTTCCATTTTTTTAATTCCAGTTGCTGGTTTTCTTTCCGACAAATACGGACGGAAAGTAGTGATCATCCCTTCGTTGATCTTAACTGGGATTGGCGGAATTATTTGTGGTTGGGCAGCATGGCAACTCAATTCTGCTTTTACTTGGATTATTATAGGAAGAGTCTTCCAAGGAATTGGGGCATCAGGCGCTTTTCCAATTGTTTTACCTTTAGTTGGCGATATATGTAAGGAAGAAGCGGAAGCAAGTGCCTCCCTTGGAATAATTGAAACTTCCAATACTTTTGGGAAAGTACTAAGCCCGATATTAGGTTCATTGATTGCCGGGATTATTTGGTTTATGCCTTTTTTTGCTATCCCAATCCTAAGCCTCCTTTCTTTATTATTAATTGTTTTTTTTGTAAAAAAACCTAAGGGAGATCATCATGAACTTTCTTTTGGTCGTTTCACTAAAAATATAAAAGAGATATTTAAACAGCATTGGAGATGGCTTATTGCAGTTTTTATGATTGGAGCTATTCTTATGTTTATTTTATTTGGCTTACTCTTTTATCTTTCTTCTATCTTGGAGGATAAATATCATTATGATGGAGTTAAAAAAGGATTCTTGCTCGCCATTCCTTTAGCTGCCTTGTGTATCGCCTCTTTTATAGCTGGAAAGATGATTAAAGACAATTTAACAAGGATGAAATGGATCACGTTTTGTGGCACTGTTTTGACAGGTATATCCATTGGTGTCACTATGTTATCTGAAAAGTTTATTTACTTAATTGTCGTTTTTCTAATTTGTGGGATCGGAATTGGCGCTGCTTTACCTTGTCTTGATTCGATTTTGACGCAAAGCATTGAAAAAGAAATGCGAGGAACAATCACTTCTATCTTCAGTTCCATGCGTTTCCTAGGTGTTGCTGCCGGACCACCAGTTATTGCTTTGCTCATGAAGGGAAAAATATTTGATATGGTTATAGTATTAGGCACCCTAAGCGTGGTTGGAGCTTGGCTTTCCTTTAAAGCCATAAAACCCGAAAAAGAAAAACAGGCCCCTAAAGTTAAGCCTGTCTTAGAATAAAAGCTATAGGGTTAAAGCAGGTTTTGTTATCTTTGATATGAGCACAAAGACCACTAAAGAAATAAGTACAGGAAGTACGACAGTATGCATCCCTAATGCATTTGGCCAAAAAAGATGGAAACAGATATAAGTGCCCATCCCGGCGAACATCGAACTAATTGCACCATATTTATTTGCCTTTTTCCAATACAGACCTAACACAATGGGCCAAATAAATACGGCCTCTAGGCCTCCGAAGGAAAATAGATTGAGCCAAATTAAGAAATCCGGGGGTTGAATTGCTAAAAAGAAAACTGACACTCCAATAATAGCTGTAATCCAGAAGCTTATTTTCTTTACTTTAGCTATCTTAGCATTTGGATTAATGAAGTTTAGGTAAAGATCTTTCACAAGGGCTGATGAAACTAATAACAATAAAGAATCCACTGTAGACATAATCGCTGCCATGGGAGCTGCTAACACAATACCAGCAGCCCATGGAGGTAATATCTCAAGAGTCAGTAATGGCATGACTGTGTCTGCATCTTCCAGACCTGGGATTATCACCCTAGCAAACACACCAGCTAAATGCATCCCAAGCATAATCACACCAGTGACAAAAGTTCCGATAATAATAGCTCGATGCATAGCATTCGAATTTTTATAAGACATCGCCCTCACTGCCACTTGTGGTAGACCAACTACACCAACCCCTACTAATATCCAAAAGGAAGATACATATAAAGGGGTCAAACTACGATCTGATCCATATGGACTTAATAAGTTGGGGTTTTCACTTCTTAATTCAGACATAATCGTATCGATACCGCCACCAGCGATAATGGCTGCAATCAGCAAAATCACCGTTCCACCTAACATGATAAGTCCTTGAATACTATCGGTAATCGCGACAGCCCTAAATCCGCCAATGATAACATAAACTAAAACAGAGACCGCAAATATAACAAGGGCGGAAAAATAAGATACACCGATAACGGACTCAATCAGCCTCGCTCCGCCCACCCATTGAGCGATCATCGCAGAAAATAAAAAAATCGTAATACTTAAGGCTGATAAAATACTGACCCATTTCGATTGATAGCGACTTTGTAAAAAATCGGTGATCGTAACAGCTTTATATTTTCTTGACATAATGGCGAACTTTTTACCAAGAACCATTAAAATAAAATAACCTGTTACTACTTGGGACATGGCAAGCAATACCCATGCTAAGCCATAATGATAAGCTGCCCCAGGGCCACCCAAAAAACTACTGGCACTTCCATAAGTCGCCACCATCGTCATCGCTAAAACAAAGCCACCTAATTGCCGACTTCCCAAAAAGTATTCTTGTATAAAAGAATCAGAGGTTTTGACAAATCTCGCTGCATAAAAGCCAGCAATAAAAATAATCACCAGAAAGAGAAGTAATGGGGTAATAACTTGGAGATTCAATCCTCATCCTCCTCTTCGAAAGGTAGATCATGAAAAAATATTTTTACAAAAAAGACCACGAATAAAAAAATTATGATAAAACCTAGAATACAGCTATAAAAAAACCAAGCCGGAAAACCTAATATGTATTGATAATCCTCTACTGGTTTATTTCCTAACCCATATGCAAATCCATACCACCAAAGGAAATGAAAGATCACTAGCCCAACTCCGATCCATGCTTCCCTTCGAGAAATACGTATCTGTTCCTCGCTCATTCCCAGCTTCTTCACCAGTTCCTTACTCCTTCCAGTATTGTTCTAGATTCCAACATATAATCCAATTTTCTTGTTTTATTATATAGAAACTACCGAGATCACTCAACTTCTTAAGATTCCTGCTAACAAAAAAGCACTAGCCTGAGGCCAATGCTTTTTATGCTCGAAATGCTGTAAGTTGTTCATTCATTTTTTTCGTTTGCGGGTAAATTTCTTGATAAACAGCAAATAATTTTTTATATTTCTCTACATTTTCTTGCTTCGGTACAACTTCCTTCTCTTCCTTTAAGAATGTACCGGCACATTCTTTCAAGGAATCAAACCAATTACAACCATAGGCAGCTAACATAGCGGCTCCCATTCCGGGCCCTTGCTCACTAGCTAATTTTACGATTTTTGCATTAAAGATATCCGCTTGGATTTGTAGCCATTCATCATTTTTTGCTCCTCCGCCAATCGTGATGATCGTGTCAATCTGTTTCCCGTTTTTTCGGAAGATCTCAATCGATTCATTCAGTGAAAAAGTAATACCTTCTAATACAGCACGAACAAAATCTTTCCGCCTGTGAGAACCATCCATCCCGATAAAGCTACCTCTTATCGCGGCATCCGCATAAGGAGTTCTCTCCCCTACCAAATACGGGGTGAAAAGTAAGCCCTTCGAACCTACTGGCACCGTATGAATATCTGCTAACAAATCATCAAAGGATTCTTCTGACGCAAATACATCTTTAAACCAGCTTAAACTATAACCAGCTGCTAACGTAACACCCATCGTATAATAAGCATCAGGGGCACCGTGATTAAAGTAATGAACCTTCCCTTGGAAATCTTTCTCGTTGCTCCCTTCATAAGACAATACAACACCGGATGTCCCAATACTGCAAAGCGTTTGGCCATCCACTAAGATTCCTGCACCAATCGCACCACAGGCATTATCTGCTCCACCTGCAAACACGCGAGTAGAAGGTGATAGTCCAGTTGCCTTTGCCATTTCCGCAGTAATCGTGCCCGCTTCGTCATAAGCTTCTATTAATGGTGGGCAAAGTTCAGCATTAATCCCAACTAAGTCGCACATTTCCTTACTCCACGTTTTTTCACGTATATCGAGCAAAAGTGTCCCAGCAGCATCCGAGTAATCCATGTGAATGTTTCCTGTTAATCTGTACCGTAGATAATCCTTTGGTAGTACAAAGGTTGTAGTCTCCGCAAAGATTTTTGGTTCATGCTTTTTCACCCATAAAATTTTTGGCAATGTAAATCCTTCTAATGCAGGATTTTTTGTAATGGCGAGTAGGCGTTCTTCACCTATTTCATCGTAAATTTGCTGACACTCGGCTGTTGTCCGGGTATCATTCCAAAGGATGGCATTTCGCAAAACTTCATTGTTTTTATCCAGCAATACAAGCCCATGCATTTGCCCAGAGAAGCTAATTCCTTCAATTTCTTCTACATCGCCAGTGAATTTCTTTAAGAGATCAGACAATCCTTCGACCGTCTGATCAACCCAATCCTGTGGATTTTGCTCACTATAGCCTGTTTTCTCTTGATAGAGTGGATAAGGCTTGGAAACTTCATCTACCACTTCACCTATTTGGTTCACTAATAAAATTTTCACAGCACTTGTGCCTAAATCAACACCAATCACATATTTCATAGTGTCACCTTCATTCTTGTACTAGCTTTACTCACCAGCAAATGCTGTTAGTAAATACTGGTTAATGGTTGCTTTAATCTTTTCTAAACGTCCTGATTGATGTTGAATCTCCTTCAGCCCTAATGCATATTCTTCTAGTTGATGGAAATCAGCTTTTCCTTGAACAATCTCAAGTCCAATTCCCTCTTTAAAACTACTGTAGCGATCTTCAATCACTTCATCAAGCACCTTATCATCGACTAATTTTTGAGCCACTTTAAGACCGACAGCAAATCCATCCATTCCAGCAATATGGGCGTGGAATAGATCTTCGGGTTCGAAGGAACCACGGCGAACCTTTGCGTCAAAGTTTAAACCACCTTTTCCTAAACCACCATTTTTAATAATTTCATACATAGCAAGAGTTGTAGAATAAAGATCTGTTGGAAATTCGTCTGTATCCCAACCTAGTAGCGGATGACCTTGGTTAGCATCAACGGAACCTAGCATCCCGTGGATACGTGCATAATGTAATTCATGTTCAAACGTATGACCTGCAAGTGTCGCATGGTTCGCTTCAATATTAAATTTAAAATGGTCCTGCAGATCGTAATTTTGTAGGAAAGCATAACCACTTGCCACATCAAAATCATATTGGTGTGTGGTTGGCTCTTTTGGTTTTGGTTCAATCAGGAATTGACCATCAAAACCAATTTCTTTTGCATAGTCTACAGCCATATGGAAGAAACGGCCAAGATTATCCAATTCAAATTTCATATCCGTATTAAGAAGAGTTTCATATCCTTCACGCCCTCCCCAGAATACATAGTTTTCCGCTCCTAATTCTTTGGCTATTTCTAATCCTTTCTTCACCTTTGCTGCAGAGTAGGCAAAGACATCTGCATGATTGGAGGAAGCAGCGCCATGAATAAAACGTGGGTGTGTGAAATTATTAGCTGTATTCCAAAGTAGTTTGGTCTTGCTATCTTTCATATAATCTTTCATACTGGCAACAATAGTGTCTAAGTTTTTATAGGTTTCTCTTAAACTATCGCCTTCTGGTGCTATATCTACATCATGGAAACAAAAATATGGAACATTTAATTTCTCAAAGAACTCAAAGGCTGCCTCAAGACGCGCCCTCGCAAGGTCCATTCCCTCATATTGATCCCAAGGTCTTTGCATCGTCCCTGCTCCAAATGGATCTGAACCATCCGCAACAAATGTGTGCCAATAGGCAACCCCAAATCGAAGGTATTCTTCCATTGTTTTACCACCGATTATTTCTTCAGGATTATAAAATTTAAAAGCATATGGGTTTGTCGATTTTGGTCCTTCATAATTAATTTTACCAATGTTGTTAAAGTAACTCATATTGAAACCTCCTTGAAATTTAAGTATCATGTAAATGCTTGCAAATGTATTATAACAATCATTTTAAAGTTTGTCTATCGAATAAACTAAGTGTATACTAAATTATATTAAAATTGAAAGAGTGGAAAAACTTGAAGAGTGAAAAAACCTGGAATCAACATGTTGTCAAAAAGGAAAATAAATTTTTAGTATTTAAAACGATTATTCAATCCTCTCCTATTTCAAGAGCGGAAATAGCAACTAAAACTGGACTTAATAAAGGAACCGTTTCTTCCCTTGTTCACGAATTAATAGAAGAAAAATTTATTCATGAATCAGGCCCTGGTGAATCCAGCGGTGGAAGAAGACCCGTTATGCTTCTCTTTAATGAGACTGCTGGCTATTCCATCGGAATAAACATTGGTGTCAATTATTTACTTGGTGTTTTAACTGATTTAAATGGGAATATCCATTTAGAAAAACAGACAAATATTGATACTCAATCTTTTGAAGTTTGGAAAGATAAACTTTTTTCCATGATACAAGATTTAATTCAAGCTACACCAAAAAGTCCTTATGGAGTTATCGGCATAGGAGTCGGTGTCCCGGGTACGGTTAATATGAACGGAAAAGTATTGCTCGCCCCTAACCTATCTTGGAAAAATATAGAACTTCAATCCATATTAGAAGAAGAATTTCAAATCCCGACAATCATAGAAAATGAAGCCAATGCTGGGGCGTATGGCGAAAAAAAGTATGGGGTAGGCAAAAATTCAAACCATTTAATTTATGTCAGTGTCGGGATAGGAATTGGAGTAGGAATGATCTTAAATGGCCAATTATATAAGGGTAATAATGGGTTTTCCGGAGAGCTTGGCCATATGTCGATCAATGTAAAAGGGGATCTCTGCCGGTGTGGAAATGAAGGTTGTTGGGAGTTATATGCCTCAGAACAAGCATTGATTCAACAAGCAAAAAAGTTAAATCTCCTTCCAGCTGATCAAACTGACCTTTCACTTGAATATCTATTAGACCTAGCCGAAAGTGGCAATGAAAAAGCCATTTATTTATTTAATCGAATTGGGGAGTATCTAGGAGTAGGATTAAATAATATAATAAATATTTTTAATCCGCAGGAGATTGTCATTGGAAATCGAATGGCCAGTACAAAAAAATGGATTCAATCATCATTAGAAAAACAATTAGCTGATCGTATTCAATTCTTTCAAGAACATGATTTGCAAATTAAATTCTCGAATCTTTCTTCCTACTCTGCCGCACTGGGAGTCGCAGCCTTTTCCACAGAAAATTTTTTACAGGTTCGTATGAATTAAAAAAACGAGTGAGGGATAAAGCCTTCAGGAAATTGCCACTCGCCCACGGAAAGCGCGTGGCTTCTGCAGAACCAACAGCCCCAGTTTAAAAGGATTTTTTCGCCAAGGAGCATCCAAAAGCTAGTATCGTGACTTTTGGATGCTCCTAGCTCTTTTCGATTATTTTCTATGAACACCAGCAACTTTTTCGATATAATTAGGTTTATGGCAATCAAATTAATTGCCAAATATTGTAGAAGAATGGCATGATTGGCTTTGGACAAATTAAAAAATGGGAATGGTTGCTATTCATAAATAAACATGGTAATATCATTGTTGACACAACATTTAGTGTTTTCCTTGATTACACCATACTATATATTGATTTCAACAAATAAAGGTACCCATTGATGGGTTTAATAGGGAATCCGGTGGAAATCCGGGACTGTCCCCGCAACTGTAAATGCTAACGAAGTGGATTAGCCACTGGTTCGACAATTATTCGAACCGGGAAGGCCCAATTAGGTTGATGCATAAGTCAGGAGACCTGCCTTTATTTGTCGGAGTTTCATTTCTTCGGGGAACGAGAAGGTGAAGCGATAGTGAATAGGGCCTTTCTTTCCTATCGTTTAATTCGCCTCTTTCCGGGGCGAATTTGTTTTTTGTCTTCAGAGACGAGGCACTTATGTTTTTGTCTTTTACTAAATTGATAGAAAGGTGAATGTCATTGACTACAATTATTTCAAAGCAAGAAGAAACAAACCCTACCCACTTTAATCAGGAGCGAATTCAAGCATACATTCAAAAAGTTACCTCTATTCAATCTCAGGAATACATTAATAAAGTAATCCGCGCCATTGGATCAAAAACGCAAATCAACACTGACGAGATTACTTCTATTTTAATTAATACAGCCTTGGAAAATGTTGATGAAGTCAATACCCAATGGAGTTTTGAAGCGGCAAAAATCTATTTACACAAACTTTATAGACAAGCGAGTTTACATCGCGGATATGATCAGGAACAGAAGTACGGTGATTTCTATTCATTATTAAAACAGTTAACAGCTAAGGGCATTTATTCCCCGCGGATTCTAGAAAAATATGAGAAAAAAGAAATTGAACGTATTGCCACTTTAATAAATCCTGATAGAGATTTCTTATTTGATTACATTGGTTTACACACTTTGGCCACACGTTATTTAGCAACGGATCATCAAAAAAATACATATGAGCTTCCACAAGAGCGGTGGTTAGTGATCTCCATGCATTTGATGCAAGATGAGCCAAAGGAAAAGCGATTTGAACTTGTCGCGGAGGCTTACTGGGCTTTATCTAATCTTTATATGACTGTAGCCACCCCAACATTAGCAAATGCTGGACTTGCTCATGGACAGTTATCTAGCTGCTTTATTGATACCGTCGAAGATTCCCTTATTGGCATATACAATAGCAATACAGATGTCGCCCGTCTTTCTAAAGATGGCGGTGGTATTGGAGTATATATGGGGAAGGTTAGAAGTCGAGGTTCTTCTATAAAAGGCTTTAAAGGAGCATCTTCTGGAGTCCTTCCATGGATTAAGCAACTAAATAATACCGCTGTTAGTGTGGATCAACTTGGACGAAGAAAAGGCGCTATCGCCGTCTATTTAGATGTCTGGCATGCTGATATTTTGTCATTTTTGGATTTAAAATTAAATAATGGTGATGAAAGACAACGAGCACACGATATTTTTACAGGTGTATGTCTCCCCGACCTTTTTATGGAGAAAGTAGAAAATCGTGAAGATTGGTTCTTATTTGATCCACATGAAGTAAGAAATGTGATGGGCTTTTCTCTTGAAGATTATTATGATGAGCAAAAAGGAAATGGTAGTTTTCGAGAAAAATATGAAGAATGTGTGCAACACCCAGATTTAAAGAAAACGAAAATACCTGCGATTCAAATTATGGTACGCATTATGAAATCGCAACTTGAAACTGGCACACCTTTTATGTTTTACCGTGATGAGGTCAATCGGAAAAATCCAAATAAACATGCGGGAATGATTTATTCTAGTAATTTGTGTACAGAAATTATGCAAAATATGTCTCCTACTGTTCAATCAGAAGAAATTATAGAAGACGGAACAATTATTACCTATAAAAAACCAGGCGATTTTGTCGTTTGTAATCTCTCATCTATAAACCTTGGTAAAACTATTCAATTAGATGGAGAACAAAAGACACTTGAAAGGTTAATTCCTATTCAAGTTCGAATGTTAGATAATGTGATTGACCTTAACACAATTGATGTAAAGCAAGCGATGATCACGAATAAAAAATATCGTGCTATTGGATTAGGCACTTTCGGTTGGCACCATATATTGGCTCTTAAAAACTTAAAATGGGAATCTAAGGAAGCTGTGGAGTTTGCTGACCAATTATATGAACATATTTCTAAGTTAACCATTAAAGCTAGCATTGATTTAGCAAAAGAAAAAGGAGCCTATCCGCTATTTGCAGGAAGTGACTGGCAAACTGGAGAATACTTTACACAACGTGGATATGAAAATGACGAGGAATGGAATTCTATCAAAGAGGAAGCAGCAACCTATGGTTTAAGAAACGGTTATTTAATGGCCGTTGCTCCAAATTCCAGCACTTCAGTCATTGCAGGTTCAACAGCGAGTATTGATCCAATTTTTAAACCTTTTTATTATGAAGAAAAGAAAGACTATAAATTACCATTCGTTGCACCGGATCTGAATCATCATACGTATGATGTGTACCGACGTTCAGCCTATATTGTGGATCAAAGATGGTCTGTACAGCAAAACGCTGCTAGACAACGCCATATTGATCAATCGATCTCTTTTAATTTCTATGTACCAAATAATATCAAGGCAAAAGTGTTGCTTGATTTACATTTACAAGCTTGGGATTCCGGGTTAAAAACTACTTATTATGTCCGCTCTACGGCTTCAGATATTGAGGAGTGTGAATGGTGCGAATCTTAATTTGTTATGCCAGTTATAGTGGTAATACAAAGGAAGTCGCTGAATTAATTGATCATAAGCTGAAACAGGAAGGTTTTAGTACGGAACGCTATTGGATTGGTACAGGTAGAATTCCAGATCCAGCGGAATTCGATGCTATGCTTATAGGTACTTTTACGTGGGGGAAGGGCGGAACACCTGAAGAGGTAAAAGATTTTGTGTACGAAATTGGATATAAACCTCCCTATGTTTTTGTCTTTGGAACAGGTGATACTCAATTTGGTGGAGATGAGCTATTTTGCCATGCAGCTGTAAAATTGGCTAAATTCTATCACTCTCCCCTCCCCCCTTTAAAAATCGAACAAAGTCCAAGAGGATTTCAAGAGGAAAAAGTGACCAAATGGACGGAAGGAGTCATCAAACATTGTCCACTATACTCAGTAAAGTAAAGATCTTAGACCCAATAAATCCAAACCGATCTACAGCACTTTTCGGTGGGAAAGCAAGCGGAATTTTGAATTGGAATGATTTAAAATATCCTCATTTTTATAAACATCGTGAGCAAATTCGTGCCCTCTTTTGGCGAGCCAGTGAGGTCGATATGACACATGATACGAAACAATTTCCAAATTTAACGACCCCAGAGCAAACAGCGTTCCTAAAAATTATTGGGCTACTCGCTACTTTAGATGGCCCACAAACCGATATGGCAGCTAGAATTGCTCAATATTCAACAGACCCATCTGTCAAATCAGTGATGGCAACCATTGCCGATCAGGAAAGTGAACATAATCATAGCTACGCCTATGTTCTTTCTTCTGTGACAACTTTAGATAAACAAAACGAATCGTTTGAGACCGGTCGAACGGATGAAGTGTTATTAGAGCGAAACAGCCGCATTATGGAAGTCTATAATGAATTTGCGCAAAATCCTACGATACTAAATGTGTTAAAAGCCATGGTATATACTTCACTATTAGAAGGCCTATTCTTTTATTCCGGCTTCGCTTTCTTTTACAACTTAGCTAGAGATCAAAAAATGGTTGGCACCTCTACGATGATAAGTTATATCAATAGAGATGAGTTGCAGCACGGACGTTTTATTAGTGAACTCTTTCGTGCCACATTGGCGGAACATCCAGAGCTTAATACAAATGAATTGACAGATTGGGTTTATGAGCAATTCCGTCATTCTGTTGAACAGGAGACAAAGTGGAGTCATTACATTCTAGCCAACATTGATGGCATCGATTTATTGGAAATGGAAGGTTATATTAAATACCGCGCAAATAAAATGCTGCGTTTATTAGGCTTGAGTGAAATTTATGAAGATCATACGGAAAACCCAATGAAATGGATTCGGGCTTACGTTGATAATTTTGACGACACCAAAACAGATTTTTTCGAACAAAAATCAAGACAATATACAAAAACCAGTGATTTAAATGGATTTGACGAACTGTAAGGATAAGAATATTTTAGATACTACAAGCAAGTGACGCATAAAGTGCAAAATCAAAAAACCTAACTCATCAAGATGAGTTAGGTTTTTTGTATTATAGTTTCACAACGTTTTCAGCTTGTGGCCCACGTTGTCCTTCAACGATATCAAATTCAACTTGTTGACCTTCGTCAAGCGTTTTGAAGCCTTCTTCATTGATTGCACTATAATGAACGAATACATCATTTCCGCCTTCAACTTCGATGAAGCCAAAGCCTTTTTCACTGTTAAACCATTTTACTGTACCTGTTGCCATTCGTATAAAACCTCCAAAAAATTTTTAATATGTTCTTCATATTTACCATGTAAATAAAAAATCACATATTATAATCAATACCCACTTTTAGGAGCAGATATTCATTATAACATGTGAATTTTAACTCCAAAAATAAAGCTGTGGCCGGTATTTGCCATAAATAATTAGTTAGAAATATTAAACTTTAATTCAGCTTGGGCTAAGCATTTTAATCATACATGAGAAATATGGAAAAATCAAGAAATTGGCGAAAAACTTTTTCGTCTTTTTTCGCCAAAATTCTTAATTATCCAGGGTGTTACACCTATTACCTACTAGCATATGAGAATCTTTCCTATTTAGATTCCGCTGTTTTTTTAGTTGTCTTTTTCCGCTTAGTTGTTTTCTTTTCAGGTTTTGATTTGTCGATGGAAGCTTGTAAAGCAGCCATCAGATCTGTAATATTTTCTGTCGGTTTTTCCGCCTGAGCTGTGACTGTTTTCTCCCCTTTTTGCTTTTTCTGGATAAGCTCCAATACGTTGTTTCGATATTCATCCTGGTATTTTTCCGGTTCAAATGCAGTCGTTAGTTGGTCAATTAATAAAATAGCTGTATCAATTTCCTTTTTAGACACCCCGTCCTCACTTGGCACATTAGGAACCTCAGTAACATTTCTAACTTCATCAGGGTAATGAATGGTCTCCATTAGTAGTGTTTTTTCATATACTCGAATAACGGCTAATTGCTCCTTTGAACGAATAATTATTTTAGCAAGGCCAGCTTTCCCGGTTTCTGTAAGAGCTTTACGCAAAAGACCATAAGCTTTTGCTCCACCGTCTGGGGACATGTAGTAGCTTCGGTTAAAATAAATGGGGTCAATTTCATTTAAATGAATAAAATCGATGATCTCTACAGCTTTCTCTCCTCTATCCCCTTCCAACGCTTTTAGTTCTTCCTGTTCTACGACAACATATTTTCCTTTTGTCAATTCATATCCTTTTACAATATCATCGGACTTTACTTCCTCTTCACATACTGGGCAGATTTTTTCGTATTTAATTGGGGTGTTACATTTGTTATGAAGGGAACGGAATTTAATATTTTTATCCTCTGTTGCTGCATGTAATTTAATCGGAATATTCACAAGTCCAAAACTTATACTTCCTTTCCACATCGTATGCATCTTTAACACCTTCTTCTTAGTCTTTTTTAATAGAATTTACATTGAAGGAAAAGTTATCCCCAGTAACAATTGGGAAAAATTCATAAGGATTGGGTATACTAAATTCAACAATTAAAACAAAGGTGTGCTCATATTGAAACCAATGCTTCCGACGTTAGTTTTTGATCCTCCACAACAAGGAAAATGGTTGTATGAAATGAAATATGATGGATTCCGTGGCATACTTGATTGGCGAGAAACGGAATGTTTTCTGTGGAGCCGTAATGGAAAAAATTTATTACCCCAATTTCCAGAACTAGAGGTCTATTTAAAATTTCTTCAAGAAAAATTCAGTCCATGGCTGCCCCTGAAAATCGATGGAGAACTAGTGATTCTTGAAAATGATTATAAAGCAAATTTTTCACAAATTCAGATACGAGGGCGTTTAAACACAAAAAATAAGATAGAAGAAGTTTCCGTCCTCAGACCCTGTCATTTCTTAGCTTTTGATTTATTAGAAATGACGGGTCAATCGAAAACACAAATGGCATATGTCAGCAGGAAAAAACAGCTATTCTCTATTTTTAAACAGCTTGATCTGCCTTTATCCCCATCATACGGAGCGGAAAAACTGATTCAATTTCTTCCGAATGTAGCGGACTATGATCAACTTGCAAAGCAAATGTACGAATATAATAGTGAAGGCATTGTAGCCAAACAAGCAGCTAGTATTTGGCAGGAAGGAACAAGAAGTAGACAATGGGTAAAAATAAAAAATTGGAAAACGGTCTCTTGTTTTATCACTGGATATGATGAGGAAAACCAATACTTTTACTTAGGGGTATATAAAGAAGAGCAAACGATTCTGCCACTAGGTGGATTTGTCAATGGCTTAGATACCGAAACAAAAAACGCCCTTCGACAGACCGTCATAAATAATTCCCGGTCTAAAAAAGGGTCCATTTTTTTAATGGAGCCAGCTATTTGTATAGAGCTTTACTTTTTGGAGTGGAAAGGTGAACAATTAAGAGAACCTTTTTTTAAGCAGTTGCGTTTGGACCTAACACCTGATCAATGTACATTTCATCAATTTCTTATCCAGGATGCAGCTTTTCCAGAAGAAATTGAAATCACACATCCAGAAAAGCCTTTATGGAAAGAAAACGCAGTGAAAAAAATCGACTTTTTACGTTATTTAAGGAAGGTAGCTCCTTATCTATTACCCTTTTTAGAAAACCGATTATTAACCGTCATACGTGCTCCACATGGAGAATTTGGTGAATTTTTTTACCAAAAAAATAAACCTGACAGTGCTCCGGATTTTGTCGAATCGATTCCATATGATGATAATCAAATGATTGTTTGCAATCATTTAAAAACATTGATCTGGCTTGGAAATCAGCTCGCGATTGAGTATCACATACCTTTTCAAACAATTAACGATAACTTTGTCAGCGAAATTGTGATGGATTTAGATCCACCATCTCAAGAGTATTTTCAGATGGCTGTAGAAGCGGCCCTTATTATTAAAAAAGTGTTGGATTCTTTTTCTTTAATCGGCTTTGTGAAGTTTTCTGGAAATAAGGGAATGCAGGTTTACATTCCTTTGCCGGATTCTCAGTACACTTGGGAAGACACAAGAGTATTTACGGAATTTTTGGCGAAGTTCCTTGTATCTTATAACCCCCATTTATTTACCATTGAACGCTTGAAAAAAAACAGAGATGGAAAGCTTTATGTCGATTTTATTCAACATGCCGAAGGGAAGACAATTATAGCTCCGTACTCTGTTCGTTTACCTTCTAAGGGACTTGTGGCCACCCCATTATATTGGCATGAAATAAATGAAAAGTTAAATCCAAAAAGCTTCACAATGGATGAAGTAAGCAAAAGGGTAGAAAACATAGGAAACCCTTTTTCAGGGTTCTTCTCTAGTAAAAAACAACAACCCTTTGGTCAAGTTCTCGAGTCCATTCAAAAGGATTCCTTTAACTCCTAAAATAAAGCAGGAAACAAAAAATGCGCTCTTCTTCGTTTGTTTGCCGATCAAATTTTATAATCGGTGTACTTGCCGAGAAGATGCGCTGCATACTAATTGGCATTAATCCTCTAGAAACAGTCATGATTTTTTTCCCATTCTTCTTGATAGAAAATGTGTACACCGATTTCACGATCCGATAATATTCTCCATCCGTTGTACGATATTCACGTTTATCACTTTTTAATGCTCTAAAGGAATTTTTTTTGCCAGTTTTTAATAATTGCAAACCTAAATCATTCATTTGGGCAACCCAAAACGTATTTTTCCGATGATCTGTTACAGTAAAAAGCGTTTCCCTTCCCCTTTTCTTCCCTGGTTTAATAGAGAAGGCACAAAATCCGCTTCCAGAGAATAATTTCCCTTGATATGCAGTAACAGGTGAGGGTTCTAACATAAGTAAAACTTCCCCTTTATCATGAAAGATGGCTGGATTAGGAAGTTTGTGGCTTTTATATACAAAGTAAATATGGCGGAGAACATAATATATAAGCATGAAGAGTAATAAGATACTCGCGGAGCTCGTCGGAAAAAAACTTGTTATCCGTAAGGCCGGAAAAATGATGAATAGAAACACAATCACACATAAAATACTTTGATGAATATATAACTTTGACATTCCTGAGTAATAATCCCTTATATTCATTTGATTCACCTTTTTATATAGTCTACAACTAATTATATGAAAAGGTAGACAAGCATATGACAAGATAAAGAAAACAGCCCTTGATAAAGTGTTTATCAAGGACTGATCAAAATCTTCCTGCTATTTAATAAGACGGAAGATTAAAGGAATACGATATGCTTGACCATCATAGGCTTTGACAGCAGCAATGATGGTAAACACAGTTGCTGCTACACCAACAATTGGTAAAAGGACGAATCCAATTAAAACAATCATTAAAATGGAAGCGACAATCGCATACACTGCATAAGAGATGAAAAAGTTCAAATATTCTTTCCCGTGGTAATCAATAAAAGATGATTCATCTTTTTTGATTAACCAAATGACTAAAGGACCGATAAATGCTGAAAAGAAACTAATGATGTAAATAACCGCAGCCAGGACCCTGTCATTATTATTATTCTCCACTTTGTTATCCATGTTGGTTTCCACTTCAAATCCCTCCATTTCTTATTTATTCTACGTATTAACTATATTATAAGTTTCAAATATTTTCACTTTCTTTTTTGAAAAAATATGGCTTTTGTCCTTTTTCGTACGTTCATCTTCTTACTTCATCAAATTTTATACATTTCCTGCAAAAAAAATGACTTTTAGTTGTATTTGCTACTATGCAAATTGGAACTTTTTTTGTATGATGTCATTACGAAGATTTACAATTTCATATCGCTCATAATTGAGGGAAGGCAAATGGTGCGCCACCAGTGATTGACTGGTTCTAGTGGGTTCGATTCCCACCCCGAAATTTTTTATGCAACTTTAAAAAATTTCGTGGGGCAGAATCGAATTTTCGGGACTGCCCCGACTAGGAGGGTTCATTATGCTCAAAAAACGTGAATTAAACGGGCATGAATGTCAAGTTCTTTATGAATTAATGACGCACCCGGATGTCTTCCCTTTTGTGCGTCAAAAAGCATATTCCTTTGAGGAATTCTTATTTACAACAAAGCAAACAATAGAAGCTGAGGAGCGAGGAGAATTATATTCCAGGACGATCTTAGATGAATGGGAAAATCCAATTGGCACGATTAATTTATTTGATGTTAGTTATGGAGCAGGGTTTCTAGGCACATGGATGGGAAAACCCTACCACGGTAAAGGGTATAATTCATTAGCAAAAGAATTGTTCTTACAAGAATTGTTCTTTGAAAATGAAATAGAAACTGTCTATATGAGAATAAAAACGGAAAATAACCGTTCTCGAAAAGCAGCGGAAAAATTACCCTATGTTTTAAAGGCAAATGAGACTAAACCATTCGTTTTTCAACAATTAAATCCACGCTATCACCTATACGATTTATATGAGATTCCAAGAGATTTATTTACTATGTACTATATAAGAGAAACTGAAACAAAAACTTCCCTACAACAATTGGAAGCGTAAAGAGAATAAATATGCACCAGCCATCTTATTTAGTGACGGCTGGTGCTTTTATTTAGTAGATTCTTATTTTCCGATAAATTCTTGAGTCCAATAGTTTCCATTAGAAACATAACCAACACCGATATGAGTATAATCCGCGTTCAGAATATTAGCACGATGTCCTGGGCTATTCATCCAACCATCTACTACTTCTTGTGGTGTACGTTGACCCATCGCAATATTTTCTCCTGCTGAACGATAATCAATACCGTAATGCTTCATCATATCAAACGGAGATCCGTAAGTTGGGCTATTATGATCAAAATAGTTATTTGCGGACATATCTCTTGATTTTTCTCTAGCCATTTTACTTAGTGTTGGATCTATTTTTAATGCTGAAAGGCCATTTTTAGCTCTTTCTTGGTTTGTTAGATCTACTACTTGTTGTTCAAACTCATTTAATTGACTATTTGATTCAGTGGCCTGATTATCATTCTTTGATTCTGAAGGATTTTGAACCGGTTGTGATGGTTGTTGTTCAGGCTGTTCAACCTTTGGAGGTTGAGTTTGATTATTTTGTTCATCCTTGCTTGTATCTTGCTTTTGCTTAGATTGATTAGGTTGCTTATGATCATTGTGACCTTTATTTGATTGATTCCAATCAAACTCAAAAATATAGTCACACCAGTTATTATAGTTTGATAGATCACCTTTAATATAGAAAACTTTAGCTGGGCTTTGATCTGTTCTTTCAGCCGCATCCGCGTTTCCTGCAAAAGGCAGTGCCATTAAGGCCGTAGCAGCAACCGTAGATAGAATAACTTTCTTAATATCTTTCTTCATTTTTGTTTCTCCCCTTTGTTTCTTTTTTGCTTGCACAAGTATAGTACCATATGATTCTATGTAATATTTAAGGGAGAAAATCCCAATTAGTAGAATGAAGGGTTGTTTTTCACCTTTTCACTTGTACTCTCTTAAATAAGTTCTTAAAACAAACGACTTTTTGATCATTTTCTTTTATGGCAATCATTTCCAGTAAAGCCTATATTTAGGAGCGATTCCCAAAAACTGGCTTAAATTTAATATTGACAACTTTTGAGGCCAGACGTTATATGACTTTTATTACAAAATAATATCATCTTTAACTTTTTAACTACCCTGCGCTAGAATTGGACGCAATCCCTATATTATTTGGTCATTTCGGTTAAGCTAATGATATCCACCATTATATGAGGAGGTTTACAATGATGAATCCTTACCGTTGTCCTAACTGCAAAACGAATCGTTCTCGGTTTAATATTATTGATCAAGTGGTAAATGCTGTTCGCTTAGATCCCCAATCAGGAGAGGTCATTGAGGATTATAACGGAAGAGATCCAGGGCCTTTACACGCGAAATACCAGGGACCAGTCAAAAGAGTTCAATGTGGTTCTTGTGGGTTAATCGAGGATGAAAGGTCTTTTATAAAGTTCGGGGAAATCCAAGAGTAAATCACATAAAAAACGAAGCTAGCACCTACAAGGTAAACGCAGGTTATAGCTTCGTTTTTTATTGCTTTAGGCAATCCTTATTATCCAAATTTGTACGCCGCTAAACGGGCGCTTGCGCTTTTCTTATTGCTTAGGAAACTATAAAATTCTAGCTTGTGGATAAGCTGCTTATGTCGCGGTTGACATCCAGCTCCAGCGCCTAGCGACTAGCAAATTTACGCCTTCTTCCTACGATAAGTCAACATCGGCTCCTTCGTCGCCGTGTTTCCTTTATCTCAGGCCAACAGGACGTTGGTCACAAAGGCGTTGCGCCAGGACGGCGCGTATTTAGCCTTTGAACCTTATGATCCAAATTTGTACGTCGCTGAACAGGCGCTTGCGCTTTTGTTCTTAAGACGCTTTTTTCTTTTTATCTTTCGTTAATACTTCAACAGCTTTTTTCACTTGAGGATCTTCTTTTTTTAGGTGTTCGCTTAGCTTTGTCATTAACTTTACAGTTGTATCTCCAGAGAGAACGCCCGTAGTTTTTAGTTTTTCGTCCTTTTGGAATTTTTGTATAGCTTTCTCCGTTTTTTCATCAAAAAAACCATCTACTTTTCCTGGGTCATAGCCCAATACTTTCAGCATTTCTTCTGCTGCTTTTACTTCTTCAGAAGTGGAAGAAACTTTCCATTCGTCATCAGGGCTAATATATGGCAAATTCGCATATTCTGGAAGCTTTACCTCGTAGTCAGGCTTAATGCCCTTTTCGTGAATCCAATTCCCCTTCGGTGTTAACCATTTGGCAATGGTATATTTTACGTTCGAGCCATCTGAAAACTTCTTCTGTGTTTGAACCGTTCCTTTCCCAAAGGAGGTTACCCCAATTAAAGGGATATTCGCTGTTTCACTAGCAGCTGCCGCTAATATTTCCGAAGCACTGGCACTCCCCTCATCAATTAACATGACAGTTGGCACATCTATTTTATCAGCTGTTTTAGCAATAGTTTCTTCCATTGCTCCATTTCGATCTTCTACTTGTACAATTTTTTGCCCTTTTGGTACAAAAAGCTCAGATAAGGAGATTGCTTGGTCCAACAAACCACCAGGGTTCCTTCTTAAATCGATGATTAAAGAGGTCATGCCTTTATCATTCATTTCATTTAAAGCTTCCTCTAACTCCTCATTTGTATGCTGTGAGAAACTTGTGATCTGAATATTAGCTACTCCATCCTCTAACATTTCAGCATATACCGTGTTGATTGGAATTTCATCTCTTGTTAGTGTGAGCTTAATTTCCTTGTCCTTCTCTCCTCTTAAAATGGTGAGGTCTACCTTTGAACCTTTCTTTCCACGGATTAATAAAACAGCCTCATTTGAACTCATCCCCTGAATGCTTTTATCATCTACCTTGATAATCTTATCATTTGGTTGAATTCCGGCTTTTTCCGCGGGAGAATCTTTGATTGGTGAAACGACAACAATATTTCCCTCTCGCTCCTGAATTTCTGCGCCAATCCCTTCAAAAGAAGAGGTGATGCTTTCTTCAAATTGATCATTTTCTTCTTTCGTCATATAATCAGAATACGGATCTCCTAACGCATTCACCATGCCATCAATTGCACCATTAATCAGATCTTCTGAATTGATTTCCTGGAAGTAGTTCTTATCCAATTCGTCATACGCTTGGTATAGCTTATTAAATTCTTTTCTTTCTTGGATAATAACATTAGCAGGACTTTCCCCTCCTAATGATAATGCTAGTAGCGTCACACCCGCTGTAGCAAAAATCAAAATGAATATAAGCATGATAAATTTAAATTTCTTCATATGAATATAGCTATTGTGTTCGGGAGAATGATCTTTTGTCTGATTTTCATCTTCCACTTTCCTCACCACTTTCATCTTCCAATTAAATTCAGTTTCTTGTTTATTTTTAACCCTACAACCTCTTCATTCTAACAGTTTTTGCTAAATTTTGAAAGAAGCTGCTACTAATCGTATAATTTGTTTTAGGAAAATAATGTGGAATGCGAAAAAAGCTAGGTTCTTATGTTAAGAAAGAACCTAGCTTTTCACAAATTCGTCAAAATTCATTTACTTTATTGCTGTTTTAAGAGCAACGTGAATCATGTCATTGAATGTGCTTTGTCTTTCTTCAGCCGACGTTGCTTCACCTGTTAAGATATGATCACTCACTGTTAATACGGACAAAGCATTTCTACCGTATTTTGCAGCAAGAGTATAAAGAGCTGCTGTTTCCATTTCAATCGCTAAAATGCCGTACTTTGCCCACTTTTCATGTTCTGCATTATCATTATAAAACATATCGGCTGTAAATACATTTCCAACTTTCACATTTAAACCTTCCTCAATAGTTTGCTCATAGGCTGATTTTAATAGAGCAAATGAAGCTGTTGGAGCATAACTTACATCTCCAAAAGTTAAACGATTTATCTGAGAATCCGTTGATGCTGTCATAGCCAAAATCACATCACGGACTTTCACATCCTTTTGGATCGCTCCACATGTTCCAACCCGAATAAGATTCTGCACGCCATATTCCCGCATTAATTCATCAATATAGATTGAAATAGATGGGATTCCCATCCCTGTTCCTTGAACAGATATTCTCTTTCCGTTATATGTACCGGTGTAGCCAAACATATTTCTTACTTCATTATAACATTTCACATCATCTAAAAAAGTTTCTGCGATATACTTAGCCCGCAAAGGATCACCAGGTAATAATACGGTATCCGCGATTTCGCCTTTTTTGGCCCCAATATGAATACTCAATCACACCGCCTCCTATCTCTCACCATTTTAATTCTTTCTTCCCAGCTATGCAACTAACACTGTGAGTGAAAATAGCATATAATAGGCAATATTAATTCTTAACTTTCTTCCCATTCTTCCTCTATTATATTTTTTGATATTAAATAATCGAACGTAATATCAGCTAATTCCAAAACCTCCTTTTCACCAGGTGTATATCCTCTTTTTATTAATTCACGATAGAAAAATTCAGCAATTTCCTCTGTATCGATAATAACCTCCCTCTCTCCCAATCCTTTTCGCTCCCTTCTGAATTTTCTATCCCTTTGAATTTAACTATTTTTATTCTCGGACTCTACGTATAACTCCCAAACCTGGTCAAAAAGAGAAACAGTGGGTAAGTAATCTACTTGTAATTCTAAATAATTGCTAAGCTCGTGATAGTTACTGGAATACTTAGGAAAGCTATGATCCTGATAAGCGTTATTGGCAAATTGACTGATATCGTCACCTGCAGAATGCTGACGAAACTTCATTAAAAAATGATAAAAAGATTTTTCCATAACAGATACCGCCTTTCTGACTGATTCGATGTTCCACTCACTTGCACATAAAAAACATTCACTGAATGGAGCTTCTTTATTTAATCAGTATAGCGGATTGAATCGGCTACGCAAATATCTTTAATCACGCAGAATATTAATAATAATGTATGCAGGTGGAGACTAATCATGCATGAATGCTAACTCCCAAAAAGTGAAAAGCGGTCACAATAAATAAGCAACCTTACCACAGAGTGATAAGGTTGCTGTTCATTTAATTAGGAAAGCACCAGCAAGCACCGATGATAATCAACAAAATAAATAAGACAACAATCAGCGCAAAGCCACCTCTTGCCGGATAGCAGCAACCTCCGCCATAGCCATAGCCATATGCCGGATAGCCACCATCGCAGCATCCATCGTATCCGCCATAATACATAATCATCCACCCCTCGATTCTATAGTCTTACGCTTACAGCATATGTATTGAGTGGGTGGGCGGTTTGTGTGTTTGCCTAGAAGTTTTAAAAATTAATATACATGATCTTTCTCTTTCATTATTCAACAGGCACTAACATTTTCATCACAATTTCATTTTCGGTAAGATCAAATTTTTCTGCCCGTATTTGGATATCATTATTGAGTCGCATGCTTTGTAAGGATACATAAATTTGCTTCTCACTGGGCTGGATAATCACCCATTCCGGCAACTTGTAGGCACTTCGAATAATCTTAAGAATTTCTGAAACAGGAAGCCTTATGCCACCTAGCGAAAGTGATTTTTGTTCAAGAAGTAAATCGCCATTATCTAAGGCGTAGGCCTCAAAGGTCATTTTTAGTTGCAATGTGCTTGTGAACACATTGAGTTCCCCATTTAATTCCACTTCGTCTGATAATACGATGGAATAATCAATCGGCCCATTTAAATTTTCTTTTTCAATATAGTGGTTAATTAATTCATTTAGATCATTTTTATTCGTTTGGATCAAAAACTCCGACATTTTTTTCGTATTTTCGGCTGGTGATTCCGGAATGGGCTGTTCTTCCCCTGCAAGAAATAAAAATAAACCTATAGCGAAAAAGAAAAGAATATTTATTGATAAAAGGGCAAAAAATAGGACTTTCCAAACATTCTTCTTTTCCATTTCATTCTACTCCTAACGTTTAGCCATTTTAAAAGGCTTTTTCAACAATGCTATGTTCATTAAAATAAGTATAAAAACGATCAGCAATTAATTCATATCCCTTATTATTAGGATGAAAATAATCTGTGTATAGAAGATCTTCTTCATAATTATTAAAAATATCCGCTACTGGCACAAAGTATGCTTGCTCAAATTCTTCCACAACTTGTGAACTAGTATCATTCCAAGTTGAAATGATTTGATCCATTTCTTTAATATCCGCAAACCATCTCATAAAAGGATTGTAAATGCCCATTAGAATAATTGTTGCTTGATTATTATAAGTAGAGACCGTCTCAATGATATTGGTTAACCTCTCTCGATAATACTTTTCTTCTTGAAGAAATGTTTCCATTTTTAAATGAGTAAGGTTTTGTTTGAAAACTTTCATAACGTCATTTCCACCAATTGTAATGATGACAATATCAGCATTCTGAATGGCCGTTTGTACTTTTGACTGGTCCAGTCTCTTTAACAACTGATCGGATCGATTACCCTTTATACCAAAATTTATGAAGTCAGCTGTTCTTATATCTTTTTGACTTTCCAATTTTTCTTTCAAATAGGGAATATAACCACCTAATTCTTTTATATCCCCAACTCCTTGTGTTAATGAATCCCCTATCGAGACAATCGTAAGATCTTTCGGGATAAAATCATCTGGTGGCATCTGTTTATATCCGTGTTCAATAGTACGTACCTCTTGCTCTTTAAAGGGGGTTGAGCAACCGGAAATCATAAACATGGTACAGAATAATAATATAAAAATTTTTTTCATCATTTCACTACCCCCTGAACTAAAATCGAGTTTCATTATAACATATGAACAAATTAAACAAACAATCATAACCTATATTGAGGGAAAAAACGGAAGGCTTTTAGAGCATTTTTACCTATAAAAAAACGATCTAAAATTAGATCGTTCCGATTTATTAACGTTAATCAAAATAATACATAAATCCTATCGCTCCAGGACCTGTATGTGTACTAATAACCGGTGTCGTATAATCGATTTCTACTTTGGCAAAACCTGTGATCTCTTCGATTTTCTCTTTCAATTTCACAGCAAGCTCTGAGCCTTCTGCGTGGGTAATTCCAATACTGTTAATTCTTTTCCCTTTTATATCTTCCACAAACCGTTTCATTAAAAAATTCAATACTTGAGTCTTGCTCCTAACCTTGGCAATAGGGGAATATTCACCATTATCTAAATAAGCGATAGGTTTAATATTTAATAAAGAACCGATCATTGCCTTTCCCATTCCAATTCTTCCACCTTTTACTAGGTTTTCTAAAGTATCTACAGCCACATATAATTTCGTGTTTTCGCGGACTTTTTTTAATTTTGCAAGAATCTCTTCCAAACTATGTCCTAATTTAGAGAGCGCGGCAGCCTCTCTAACTTGAAAAGCTAAAGCTTTGGAAATGAATTTAGAGTCAATTACTTTTACTTTAGAACTAGACATCTGAGCAGCACATTTAGCCGTTTCTACTGTCCCACTCATATTACCAGTCATATGGATGGAAATAATCTCACTGCCATCTTTTCCAAGCTCATCATATAGTTTGATAAATTCACCAATAGCTGGCTGTGAACTTTTCGGTAATTCTGGAGACATTTTCATTTTACTCATAAACGCTTCCGGAGTAATATCTACTCTATCCGTATATGTCTCTCCATTAATAAAGATTGATAATGGAATGACATGTATATTTAAATATTCAATCTCTTCGACAGTTAAGTCCAATGTTGAATCTGTTACAATTTTTATTTTTTTCAATGCTTCACATCCCCATGATTGTTATGTTAATTATACAGGTTTATAGCCGTAAACGATAGAATAAAAATTCTCTAATCGAAAATAATAATTGCTATTATCCTTAGAAACCACTATGATGAAGAAGAATGGAGGAATGATGATGAAAACCTCTTATTACACAGATGGTGCAACTTTTAATTGGAAAGAAGAGCTTGCGAATGCTATCACACATGGAATTGGCTTTCTGTTAAGTATCCCGGCCCTTGTTGTTTTAATTGTTTCCGCTGTTAATAATGGAAATGCTATGCACGTGGTGAGTTTTACCATTTTTGGCGTTTCGATGATCTTACTTTACCTGTTTTCCACAATGCTCCATAGTGTTAAACCCTCTAAAGTAAAAAATGTGTTTGCGATCTTAGATCACTCGGCCATTTACATCTTAATAGCGGGAACCTATACACCACTTGCTCTTATTAGTTTAAATGGAGCGCTAGGTTGGACATTGTTTGGCATCGTTTGGGGACTCGCCGTGGCTGGAATCACATTTAAGTGCTTTTTAGTGAATAAATTCAGAGTCTTATCTACTATATTTTATTTACTGATGGGATGGCTTATTATCATTGCTATACAACCACTATATACAAGTCTAAGTCCAACTGGCTTTTATTTGTTGTTAACAGGTGGAATCTTTTACTCAGTTGGAGCAATCTTTTATATATGGCGTAATTTACCATATTCACATGCAATTTGGCATTTGTTTGTCATTGCTGGAAGTGCCTTTATGTACTTTTGTGTTTTGTTTTATGTTTAAACCTTGAATAACACAAAACTGGCTTGAAGAAAAACTCAAGCCAGTTTTTTAATTTTTTAACCAACTATCCCACACTTTGATTTTCTAGTTTTCATCTATTTGCGTACATACTTTCTAAACTCATAATCATAAGGATTTTTTTCATCCTTTATTCCGGGTTTCTTTGAGACTAATTGCCAGTTTTCCCAGTTTATTTTAGGAAAATATTCGTCTCCTTCAAACTGTTCAAATATTTTCGTTACATATAATTGATCTACTTCATCAATAAATAAACGATATATTTCTGCCCCGCCAATCACAAATATTTCTTCATCTGTTTTTTTAGCCCATGATAAAAAATCTGCCTTGGAATGTAAAACCTCACATCCATCCACTTTAAAAGAAGGATTTCTTGTCAAAACAATGTTTGTCCTTCCAGGTAGTGGCTTCCCAATCGATTCATAGGTTTTCCTCCCCATCACAATGGGATGACCCATTGTCGTCTCTTTAAAATATTTTAAATCAGCTGGAAGTCGCCATGGCAACTGATTATCCTTACCAATTAGTCTATTTTCGTCTTCCGCCCATAAAAAGGAGATCATACACTTACCACTCCCTTAATGGCTGGGTGAGGATCGTATCCTTCAAGGGAAAAATCTTCATATTTAAATTGGAACAAATCTGTTACTTCAGGATTTAACTTCATCTGTGGCAGTGGCCGAGGATCTCGCTGTAACTGCAATTTAATTTGGTCGAGATGATTCGAATAGATATGGGCATCACCGAGAGTGTGAATAAATTCTCCTGGTTGCAGATCTGTAACCTGAGCCATCATCATTGTAAGCAATGCATAGGATGCAATATTAAAAGGGACCCCAAGAAATATATCCGCAGATCTCTGGTAAAGTTGGCATGAAAGCTTCCCATCTGCCACATAAAACTGAAATAAGCAATGACATGGTGGCAAAGCCATTTGATTAATGTCACCTACATTCCAAGCATTCACGATCATTCTTCGAGAATCAGGATTTGTTTTAATCTGCTGAAGAACATCTTTAATTTGGTCAATGGTTCTACCATCAGCCACTTCCCAAGAACGCCACTGTTTTCCATAAACCGGGCCCAATTCTCCATTCTCATCAGCCCATTCGTTCCAAATTCTAACGCCATTTTCCTGTAAATATCGTACATTTGTATCACCAGCTAAAAACCATAAAAGTTCATGAATAATTGATTTTGTATGAACCTTTTTTGTCGTTAATAATGGAAAACCTTTTTGCAAATCAAATCGCATTTGATGTCCAAAAATACTAATTGTACCAGTTCCTGTTCGATCTTCCTTCGTTTGACCTTCATCTAATACTTTCTTGCACAAATTCAAATATTGTTCCAATACGTCCACATCCTCACTACTTATAACTTATTAAAAAATTCATATGTCTTAGGGGCCTTTTGTTGTAAAATACTCCTTGTTTCAGGAGAAAAAAAATAATAGGCAAAGCATTCCGCGAAATATTCCTCTTTATACTTTAAAAAGTACTCATTTCCCGGAAAAATTGATTCAGCTTCAAGAGACCACAGATTATTTATTTCACTAGAAACTATTGTATCATTATACACTAAATTCATTAAGGAATGGGCAAACTCATGATACTCTAAATTAACAGATCCATGTCCTTTTCCTCTTTCACTATGACCAATCTTCACATAAACAAATTCAGAACCTCCTATCCCTGGGATATTATCCCAAACAACCGGCTCTGTATAGCCTCTGGGTACTTGTCCTTGAAGGTAGGAGACACTATCATTATCTGTTAGTTTCCCAGTAAACAAGATTATTTTTATATGGTGCTGAGCTGTTTTTTGCAAAATAGATTGTGGTAACTGATCCAACCTAAAGATGATTTCTTTGGCATCATTGTAGTTGTAAGGAGTTTCTGGCAGCACAACGATTTCCTTAAGTAAATCGCCAGAGTGAAGCTGTAATGTTCGGTATAAATCGCTTTCGCCCAATAATATCCCCTTATAATCAGCACGGGTTTTATCCGATGCAAAAAAAACAGCCAAAAGAATGATTGGAATAATGAGCCATTTTCGCATTTTTAATTCCTACTTCCGATTAAAACTATCTATATATTATTATATCATGATCATTTAAGTGCACTAATGGAAAATGGAACAAAAGCGCAAGCGCCCGTTTAGCGACGTACAAACTTTTTAGGGGCCTGACGAGATAAAGGAAACACGATGAACCACGAAATGCGGAAGGCGGTTGCTTAGGGGCGACAAGCAAATGTTCCTGAACCTAGGAAAGGCGGTTTTTCCCTTCCTAGGTTCAGGGTTATTTGACCTCGAGCCCCTACCGCCTGTAGCTAGACACCGAAGGGTGAATCGATGTTGACTTACGCAAGCAGGCACCGAAAGTTTGCTAGTCGCTGGGCGCTGGAGCTGGATGTCAAACCGCAACGTAAACAGTTATCCACAAGTCGAGAATTTTATAATTTCCTCGACCACAAGAAAGCAAGTTCGACTATAAAGTTAGCGAACTTGCTTTTTTATACGGTTTGCCAATTTGGGGGAGTGTCTTTGCTCCAGTAAATCGTGCCCATTGCATAGTGTGTCTGAAATTGATCATGATAAGTGTGGTAATGAAAATTAAATTGGTAGCCTGCTAAAGGTGGCTTTTCTCTTCGAACATGAAATAAAATAAGATCCTTACCTGTCTCAGCATGATAAACATTAAAGATTTTTTCGCTTACTCCGCCCCCCGGTTTTTCAGTGATTGCTAGATTCTTAAGTTCATCCCCCGGATATTGAGCTGCGGTCATTTCAATAGCCTCAATGATACGCGGCATGATCACTTCGTTAAATTCAGATTCAATAACATGGGAAATTTTCGGACCGAATTTTAACATTGCTTGCTGCTCGGCCTTTCCAATCAAAGCATCTACAATTTCATCCTCGGGATCTTTTTCTGAAAAAGTAACGGGCATTTGTACTTCATTTTCAGATGAACGACTTTGGGAAGTTGTATTTGAGTTAGAACTTTTTGGTAATTCTTGGTTTTGAGACCAAAATGCGTGGGAAGGGGTGACGACACCGAAAGTAAGAACTGAAACTAATATAATCAGTGATTTCCTTATCCATGCTCTCATAAATAACGATTCCCTTCTTCTATATATATGTCTATTCTATACTATTTTCCATTAGTATAGCTATAAAAAGATGACAAAATTATTAAAAATGGTAAAAAAAATAAATTCAGTTATAATATATGTATCTCAAATCATGTAGGGAGGCTATGATTGTGACTAGTTCAATTATTACAATTGGGGCTTTTATTATGATTGCTTACTTCGTTTATTTAGCAATAGCGGATTAAAACAGCTTTGGGCAATCGCCCAGAGCTGTTTTTTTCACCTCTCACTACTCCTTTGATACTGGTTCAAGTTTTTGAATAACATCTGGAATATCTATCCATTGTTTCGTTTGAGAAGATTGTTCAACTGCTTCCAAAACAGCTTGGTTTTTTACTCCATCATAGAAGTTTGGTGACGGACTATAGCCCTGTTCTATTCCATTTAGTAATTCCACTACAAGGTTTATAAATGTGTGTTCATAGCCGATAATATGACCAGCTGGCCAATAAGCTGCTGCAAATGGATGTATTTCTTCCGTACAAGTAATCGTTCGATATCCTTGAATCCCTGGCTCGTCATCATGGAAGTAAACTTCTAAATTGTTCATCTGTTCCATATCCCACCGAATCGATCCCTTTTCACCATTAATCTCAAATCGATTTCCATTTCTGTTTCCACCCGCAAACCGAGTAGCTTCAAAGGTACCGATAGCCCCATTAGCAAAACGCGCTATAAATACACTAGCATCATCAACGTTGACATCTCCAACTTTGTCACGTGATGCTTTACCACTTAAACCGTCGCTATCTTCTACAAGTGGACGTTGTTTAATAAATGTTTCTAAAATGCCGGTCACTTCTTTAAATTCCCCTACTAGAAATCTAGCTAGGTCAATACTATGAGCGGCAAGATCACCATGCGAACCTGATCCAGAAACATCTTTATTTAAACGCCAAACTAGTGGAAATTGGGGATCCATGATCCAATCTTGTAAATAGGTTGCACGAATATGATAAATTTTTCCTAGTCGCCCGTCTTCGATTAACTTCTTCGCAAATTGGATTGCGGGTGCAAAGCGATAATTATGATTAATCATATGAAGCACTTTATTTTTCTCAACCGCTTCCAGCATACGTTGGGCTTGTTCCAAGTTAAGAGCTAATGGCTTTTCACAGAAGACATGTTTCCCTGCTTCTGCAGCAGCGATGGCGATTTCAGCATGATTATAATTTGGCGTCACGATATCGATTAAATCAATATCTTCACGTTTAATTAAGTCACGCCAGTCTGTTTCATAAGAATTCCAGCCAAATTGATCGGCAGCTTCCTTCACTTTTTCTTCATTTCGTCCACATATCGCTTGTAAGACAGGTTCTACCTTAGGATCAAAATAAAAAGCTGCATCACGGTAGGCATGGGAGTGGGCCCTTCCCATAAACTTATAACCAACCATCCCAATTCTTAATTGTTTCTTTTCTGCCATCCTTTACCATTCCCTTCTCTAGTAATTTTATGAACCGATTTGTTCAATATATTCTATTGACTATCTCCCATTCCGGAATAAAATGCTACTTTTCTTAAAGATTCATCTACTAATCTCTTTCCTTCAGCCGCCCATAAAAATCCTCTTCGCATTATTTCTGTCACTTCATGTTTGGCAATAATGTCAGCGTGATGTCCAAGCGAATTGTAAAACACGCGCCCTTCACCCCACCGCTTTGTCCATACGACCGGCATATCTACCGACTTATTCGCTGAGTGTGGACCTTCAACAACAGGAAATCGTGTTGTAGCCAATACTTCAACGGCAGGATCAACATGTAAGTAATATTGTTCACTCACCACTTTGAAATCACTCATCCCCTCTAACAATGGGCTGGAAGAATGCTTAATATTCACCATGTACTCTACCCCGTCATTTCCGGGGTGTGCCACCCAATTCCCCCCTGTCATAAATTGCCAGTCTACATCATTTCGGAATGAATCACACATGCCCCCGTGGCAGCCTGCCAATCCCACGCCACTTATAACGGCCTCTGAGACATTGCGTACATATTTGTTTTCAATTTTACCCATCGTCCAGTGAGGAACGATGAGATCGAGTGTTTTCAACTTTTCCCCATCTGCGTAAGCATCTAATGTATTAGACACTTCCACCTCAAAATTTTCTTTCTCTAAAATTTTTTTAAAAAGATCTGCTATTTGTTCGGGTTCATGACCGACCCAGCCACCCCATACAATTAATGCCTTCTTACTCATGTATATACATCTCCCTCATTAATTTTAAAAATCAACTGGTAAAGCCTTTGGCTGTTTACAAGTTGTCGTAAGATTATAATGGACACCCTTATTAGAAGCCTCGTGGATCCCATGCATCACTTCCAATACATGAAGTGTTAATAAACCACTTGCCCGGTGTTTTTCTCCATTCCTGAGTGCTTTTGCCATATCGGCTACACCTATGCCCCGACTATTATCTGTAAACCCATGTGATAACGGAATTTCTTCCCATTCTGAATGACCTTGTCTTTTTAGCCGAACGGGACCACCAAAGGTATTAGGATCTGGGACAATAATGGTTCCCTTTGATCCATATATTTCGATATTTGGAAGTGTCGAACCATTAACATCGAAACTGGTAATAATCGTAGCAATGGCTCCGTTTTCAAAATCAAGCAAACCTGTTACATGGGTTGGAACTTCAACTGTTATTTTTTCGCCATATTTTGGCTTGCTTGTGATCGTTCTCTCTTTGTAAGTAATACTTGTAGAACCCGTCACTCTACGAATCGGTCCTATTAAGTTAATCAAAGCCGTAATATAATATGGTCCCATATCAAACATTGGACCGCCACCATACTGATAGTAGAACGCAGGATCTGGATGCCACGATTCATGTCCCGGTGACATCATAAAGCCTGTAGCCGCTACTACATCCCCGATCACTCCTTCATCAATCAGCTTACGACATGTTTGAATGCCACCACCAAGGAAGGTATCCGGTGCACCACCTACCATTAAGTTTTTTGCTTCAGCAATTTCCAGGATCCTTTTGCCGTCTTCAAGTGTAATAGCAAGCGGTTTTTCCACATAAACATGTTTTCCTGCTTCAAGTGCCTGAATGCAAATTTCTGCGTGCGCTTGAGGAATCGTCAAATTAATCACAATTTCAATTTCTGGATCCGCTAATAGTTGCTCGACTGTATAAGCTTTTGGAATATTAAATTCATCAGCCCGTGCTTGAGCACGAGAATAATCGAGATCTGCGCAAGCGAGAATCTCTATCCATTCAAACTTTTTACCAGCTTGGCAGTAAATACTGCTTATATTTCCACATCCGATAATGCCGACTTTTACATTTCTCATCCTGTTTCCTCCATACTCGTTTTACTGTAAGCGATGCCATATTCATTCATAATGTAAACTGGTTAATACTAAACTTTTATTCTTTTCATCTTCCAAATTTAAACAAGTGCTAACCCAACGAATCTTAAATCAAGTTTGTTCAACGGTTATACAAAGAATGTATATCCTTACAGTAAAATAAATAGTATCAATAGTCAATATTATTTGCTTATTAATTATAAAAAAGAAGCATCCAACACAAAGTTTCCTGCTGACTTCGCTAAAAATGGAGCTATATGTGAAGTACAAAAGGGAAAGTCTTTAGGGGATGCATCTTATTCTAGGTTAGTACCGTCTAGCTATTGATATTATTATAAATTAGCAAAAGCTTCCATCAGATTTTGAGCTATGGTTTCGGCATCATGATCTTCAATGTCTTCTCGCGGAATAAAATGAATCACTTCTTTTCCTCTAAAAAGAGCCATCGATGGTGAAGATGGTTCATAATCCTTGATATATTCTCGCATTTTCATCGTTGCCTCACGATCTTGTCCAGCAAAAACTGTTACAAGGTGATCAGGCTTTTGTTTACTGGTAGAGACGGCATGAATGGCCGCTGGTCGTGCAAGCCCCGCCGCACAACCACAAACAGAATTGATCACGACTAAAGTGGTTCCCTTCACTTCTTCCATAAAATGGACAACATCTTCTTCTGTTAATAATTCTTTAAACTGAGCATTTGTTAATTCTTCTCTCATGGGTTGAACAATTTGCTTCATATATTCTTCATATGCCATAGACATTTTCATTCACTCCTATCTTTTACTTATGGCTAAGTGACAGCAACAATCGGTATCCATTTGGTCCGGAGACAAGCTCACTTATTTCTCGCTTCTGTCATTTGTTTCCAAATGGATCCCTTCGCCGCCTGTCCTCCTTCAATTCGCTCTATCGCCATTTTTATTTGTAATTGAACTTCGAATTCGGGATCGTCCTCAGCTTCTTTTAAAGCGGGAAGGACACTTTTATCTCCGACTTCATAGAGAAACATTGCTGCTCTCCAGCGAACGATTCGACTTTTATCAGCTAGTGCTTTACTTGCTTCATGCATTGCTTCTGGAAAACCAAGATCTGATAAACAATCACCAGCAGCTCGTCTAACCGGTACAGTTTTATCCTGTAAACCTTTATAGAGAAGCGGCAAAACTCGCTTATCTTCTATCATCCCTAAATAAACAACTGCGAGGCGACGGATGGAGGATTTTTCATCATCCAAAGCTTTTTCCAGCACTGGAAGGTCTTCTAGTGTTGGATCTTCCATTTGTTCTAAAAGCTGGAATCGTTTACGCCAGTCTGGATTATCTAACATTTGGGGTGTTAGCTTTATTAATGTTCGCTTCGGCAATTCTGTGATCGGGCGATGGGCACGCTCAACGAGTGATTGTAATCGTTCATCTGGATACGCTGCATTAATCTCCTCCGCTATTTGTTCTCCTAATTGCTCGAGATCTCCATAACGTACGCCCATATCTTTCCATCTTCTTAACATAATATAGTTATCGTCTTCTTTTTGGGCTTCTTGCATTGCCTTTAAAAATCGGTCTGGCAAGCCAAAACGCTTTTCTTCATCCGCCGTTACTAATTTTATTTGTAGAGGAATTTCTTTGAATGTTTGAAGTTGGACGTTTACTTCACCAAAATGTTCGTCCGCCTCACCTAGCTGTGTTGTTGTCTCTACATTCTCTTCTCCAAAAACCTTTCTAACTTGAGGCAGTACTTCCTCCCAACTAAACTTCCCATTCCGTTCTACTGCAAGAAAATCAGCTACATGGTAAAGACCTTTTACACCTTCAATTTCTAATATTTTTCTTATTAGAGGTGGGGCTTCATGCGCATGCTCTTTCTTATAATTATTACTCTTACCAGCAGGTAATTCCTCATCTAAATTAATTTTCATCGTATTTGGACTAGGCGTTGGTTCGATCGATTTAATATTCAAGACCACTTCCCCCTCTCAACATGATGCGTAATTATAATATGGATTTGAAAACATTGTATCATATCGGCTACACACTCTCTAATATTCCAACCGTTTTGCCATGCTTCCATTATTCACTAAGCTCTGATAAATAAGTCCAGCGTGCAATGAGTTCCTCTAGTTGATTATTTGCTTGATCAATTTCCATTGATAACTGTTCTGCTTTTTCATAATTACTTCCGACTTCATTTAATTCAGATTGCATTTGTTCTATTTTTAGCTCTAATTCCATTATTTTATCTTCAATGGTTTCCCATTCGATTTTCTCTTTATAAGTCATTTTCTTTTTGTTTTCTTCTTTAGTATCTTTTTTTGCTTGCTTTACGGATTGCTTCTCGTTCGCCTGCTGTTTCTTCTCTTCTCGATCACGGTATTCGGA
Organism: Lederbergia ruris; assembly: GCF_018332955.1. Taxonomy (NCBI): domain Bacteria; kingdom Bacillati; phylum Bacillota; class Bacilli; order Caryophanales; family Bacillaceae; genus Lederbergia; species Lederbergia ruris. The sequence goes on along the minus strand of NZ_BORB01000005.1, from coordinate 66,471 downwards.
CTCTTGTAAGTATTCAGTATATGCTCCTATAAAAGTATCAATTTTTCCATTTCCTTGAAAAATGAGCAATTGGTCCGCCGTTTTATCAAGAAAATAGCGATCATGAGAAACGGATATTACCACCCCAGGAAAATCTTCAATGTAGTTTTCAAGAACCGTCAATGTTTCTGTATCTAGATCATTGGTAGGCTCATCTAACAGAAGCACATTCGGTTTCCCCATAAGCAGTTTTAATAAAAATAATCGTCTTCTTTCGCCTCCAGATAGACGGCTAATCCATGTTCCATGAGTATGTGCCGGGAATAGAAATCTCTCCAGCATTTGGGTAGCAGAAATCACTTCCCCATTGCTTGTCTCGACTGTTTCTCCTTCTTCTCGAATATAAGCAATCATTCGTTGATCTTTTGGGGTTGGTTCAGTTTCCTGTGTATAATAAGCGAATTTTACTGTTTGTCCGACAATTAATTCCCCATGATCGAGAGAAACTTGACCAGCTAAAATATTTAATAGTGTCGATTTTCCGCTCCCATTCTTTCCAACAATCCCAATACGATCGCCCCGATTCACCAATAAGTGGAAATCATCTAAGATTGTTTTATTTGAGAATGCTTGACTTGCGTTTCTTAATTCAAAAACCTGCTTCCCCAATCTATTTCCTTCTAGGGTAAGATTGAGCTCTTCATTTTTACCCTTACTTCCCATTTCTTGTTCAAGTTTTTCAAAACGTTGAATTCTAGCTTTTTGTTTTGTTGATCTCGCTTTTGCGCCTCGCCTCATCCAGGCAAGCTCTTGTCTATATATATTTTTCTTCTTTCCGGCTTCTTTTGCCTCCTGTTCTTCTCTTAACGCTTTAGCTTCAAGAAATGAAGCATAGTTACCTGTATAAGAGAATAAACGACCTTGATCAATCTCTAGTATACGTGTTGCGACTTGATCCAAAAAATAGCGGTCATGGGTTACAGTCATCACAGCATGAGGCGAATTATTTAAATAAGATTCTAGCCAAATAATCGTTTCATAATCAAGGTGATTGGTAGGTTCATCTAATAATAATAAATCAGGGGTCTCTATTAATACCTGTGCCAGTGCAACACGTTTCTTTTGCCCACCTGATAATGAACCAATCGATTGTGTGAGATCATGAATACCTAGTCGCATTAGAATGGTTTTTGCATTTGTGCTAGCGATCCATCCATCTTCCGCATCCATTCTTTTTTGTAGTTCCAATAATTTATTTTGTAATGGGCGATTATGTGGATCTTCCTCTAATTGAATCAATGTATATTCATAGGCATTCATTAATTGAATTTCAGGAGCATTGCTTTGAAATACTTGATCCAATACGGTTAAATTGGCATCCAATTCCGGGGTCTGCGGCAAATATGCAATGGAATACTTTTTAGGGTGGTCAAAAAAACCGGCATCAGGATCATCCAGCCCTGCGATTAACTTCAATAAACTTGATTTTCCTGTTCCATTGATACCGATAATCCCAATCTTTTCTTTTTCTTCAATATGAAAAGTAATATTTTCAAATAATTGTTTCTCCCCATAAGTCTTTGTAATATTTTCAGCCGAAAAAATATTCATCTTTATCATCCAATCGAAAGTTAGAATCTAATTTTTTTCCTAAACGACGAAAAAAGAACCGGTTAGATGGGTTCTTTGTCAATGTCTTGCTCATTCTCTTTTTGGAGAACTTTCAATGCCTCGGCTTGATCTGGATTCTTTTCAAAAAAATGAACTAAATCGCCAATTCGATCAATGGAATTCCAACTTAAATGGTGTTCAATCCCTTCAACATCATGATAAATGTTTTCTTCTTTTACACCAATAATGCGCAAAAAATCTTCAAGCAAATCATGACGTTCGACCAAGCGCTTACCAATCTTCTTTCCTTTAGAGGTCAAAATTAACCCGCGGTATTTCTCATATACTAAATAATTTCCTCGATCAAGTTTTTGTACCATCTTTGTTACAGAGGAAGGATGAACTTCCAACGCCTCTGCTATATCGGATACTCTGGCATAACCTTTATTTTCAATTAATAAAAAGATTTGTTCTATATAGTCTTCCATACTGGGAGTTGGCAATAAAAATTCCTCCTGTCTCCATTCATTCAATAAAAGTGTACTATAATGTGTTCGCATTAACAAGTTAGGATCGTATTTGATTATTCTTTCCCGCTATCTTCTTTTGTTCCTTGACTCTCCCCATAATTAAGTGTATAGTAAAACTATCATCTAATTTAATATGGTTTTCTTATATTTCTTTGATGATAATATTTTTTCAAGGCACATAAGTGCTTAAGTCTAGGAGGAAAAAGGTACATGCAAAACGGTAAAGTAAAATGGTTTAACAACGAAAAAGGCTACGGTTTCATTGAAGTAGAAGGCGGAGAAGATATTTTCGTACATTTCACTGCAATTCAAGGCGAAGGTTTTAAATCACTAGAGGAAGGCGAAGAAGTTTCTTTTGAAATCGTGGAAGGAAACCGTGGACCTCAAGCAGCTAATGTAGTTAAATTATCATAATATATAAATGTAAGGCTGGAGTCTTTCTCCAGCCTTTTAATATTTTTTCATTAGGGTATGGCCTAATTTTTGTAGTTCTTGGCCGACTGTACAATTTTGTATGCAAAATCGATGGGCATAATTTTTCCCATACGTTTGTCTAAAATGGCTCTTAAGAAAACAGTCTTTACAATAAGTATCCAACACTTGATCCATTTCATTTAATAGCTCTATGCGCTGCATTCAATCAATCCTTTAATTTTCCAGCATCTATTTCTGTATGACTTCGTATATTTTTATGCTCTAACGCTTGCGTTGCAAGGATATCAGCCTCTTTATTTTCTTTTCGAGGGATGATCTCAAACTTCGCTTTTAACCCCAAAGATTTGATTTTCTGCTCTATTCGCTCCAGCCATCTATTAAGCACTTCTTCATAACATGGCCACTCCCCCTTAAGTTGTTTCATCACACCTTGTGCATCCCCTTTAAAAAGGACGGGTACATTCTTAAAACCGATTTCCTCTAATATAAGAAGTGAATTGTATAAGGCGGCGTATTCAGCTTCATTATTACTTTCCAATTCTTCCAAAAGACTATTCATGCGATCCCGATAAGAACGGTTTCCTCTTTTATAATAGATCACAATCCCAATTCCTGCTTTCCTTAAATCCCTGTTATAGCCACCATCAAAGTAGACGACAGGCTCAGTCGGCTCTTCTTCCATCTTTTTTTGTAACTTTGTAAATTGTTTTTGATTCCATTCTCTTTCCATTTCGTCCATAATAATAATATCATGAGCTCTTCCCGTATTTTGTAAATCCATTAAGAATCGTTCAATTAAATTCAGATTGAACCAATCCGACTCCATTGGAATAGCAATCTGTGGGGAGGTTTTATAAATAAATTTTACTTTTACTTTCATAAGGACAACATCCTGTTCGCAAATTCTTCTTAATAAAATCGTTCCCCTCTTCGAAAAAATTAACCATAGGAGTGGTCAAATATTGATAGAAGTGTATATTGACGGTGCGAGTGCCGGCAATCCTGGCCCATCCGGTGCTGGAATTTTCATTAAAAACAATGGTGAAACCCAATCATATTCTATTCCACTTGGAGAAATGGAAAATCACGAAGCCGAATTTCACGCCTTATTACAAGCATTAGAAATTTGTGTTAAAGCCGAGGCTTCGATTGTTTCCGTAAGATCCGATTCATCTGCGGTTGTTCAGGCTGTTGAGAAACAATTTGTCCGTAACGAAAAATATCGGCTGCTTTTAAGCGAAATTTTACTTGCAATAGAAGGATTTGAACTGTTTTTTATTAAGTGGATTCCATCAAAAGAAAATAAACAAGCTGATGCTCTTGCCAAAAAAGCCATTCATCTAAATCAATAGCGATCCAAGATTTAAGTCTCTTGGACCGCTAATAATCCTAACTGATTTGCAAGTGCATAAGCTTGTTTTTTCGTTGTAATTTTGTGTGCTTGTAGTCTTTCGAGGAACGATAAATAAAAACTTGGATCAAAACGCTTTTGACATTTCAATGTTAATTCAATGGATAATGCTGCTAAGTAATCCGATGAACCTGTTGATTGCTTACCAAAATAAATAAAGATTATGATATCTTCGCCAAATTTAAAACCCTTCTCCTCTAAACGAAGTAAGTAATTTCCAAGCTGATCGTTTCTTCCAATCAATGATCTTACTCCTTTTATATCTCTATCAAAGCGGCAAACTTGTTTGTGCTGTTGTTTGATGAAGTTTTAATAAAGTGTTTCGCACACTTCTTAATTCATACTCCTCTATGACAGTCATTGTTTTAGTTGGATCTAATTGCCATTTAGCTTGTTCTAAATAAAAGTCCAAAGGAACATTACAATGAATGGTTGCCAGCTTCCTTGAAAGGTGTAACATTTCCTCGTCTTGTTGTAATTTTCTCTGAATGGTTGGAGTAAGTTGATCAAAATTCGCGAATAAGCCTTCGATTGTTTCATAATTTCTCATTAGCTTATAAGCTGTTTTTTCACCAATCCCCTTTACACCTGGATATCCGTCACTTGGATCCCCCATCAATGCCTTGACATCAATGAATTGCTTAGGCTCTATTTGAAATTCATCGACATAAACGTCTCTCGTATAATGAAGGTAATTGCCAATTCCTTTTTGAAGCAATAAAACATTCACTTTCTCGTCAACAATTTGCAGGAGGTCGCGGTCACCTGTTAGCACGGTTAAAACTAGCTCCTCATCTTGCTTTAAATCGTGACAAAGAGTTCCTATGCAATCATCCGCTTCATAACCCTTAACTCCGATATTTAAAATCCCTAACGCTGTTGTCACGTTTTTTGCCAAATCGAATTGCGGAACCATTTCAACAGGTGGTGCTTGCCGATTTGCTTTATATTCCGCATACATCTCATTCCGGAAGGTGACACTCCCCATATCCCAACAAATCGCGATATGTGTCGGCTGCACATGATCGACCGCTGTTAATAAATGCTTTAAGTAACCTTGAACAGCGTTCGTTGGTACCCCTTGACTATTGGTCATAAAATTTCTCTGTACAGCTGTAGCAAAGAACGCCCGGAATAATAGCGCCATTCCATCCACTAATAACAGATGATGTTTCAATTATAGAACCCCTTTTCAGCATAATAAATAATTATTATACCATAAGTATGGACTGACGTCTGGACAAAGGTTCCTTATAAAAATATAGTATGGTTTTTATTTTCTGCTTATAATCACTGGATTTTCTGGATAAGAAACCCAGACTGAATAACTACCAGCATAAAGCTTTACCTTTTTAAAGCCACTTTCCATTAAAGCAAGAACATTTGGTGTTGCCGTAACACCTGATCCACAATAAACTATCACTTCATTCTCTAGATCAAGGGAAGCGAATCTTTGTTTTTGTTCTTCTGTAGTTTTCCACCTGCCATTTTCTAACCCTTGTGACCAATCATAATTGAGGGCATTTGGAATATGCCCACCAATGCGATCCAGCGGCTCGACAATTCCTAAATAACGTTCTTCTGTTCGTGAATCGATTAATATTGCCTGTTGATCTTGACTTCGCTGCTTTACCTCTTTATAGGTAGCTAACATATTTGTTTTAAGAGAAGGGATAAACTTCACTTTTTTCTTAACCGTCGGCTTGCTTGTTAGAGGATAACCACGTTCCCTCCACGCTTTCAGCCCTCCATCTAAAATAAAAACTTGTTCATGGCCTAAATAGATTAATAACCACCAGCATCGTGCAGCAAAACAACTTTCTCCATCATCATAAATAATGATCGTATCTTTATGACTAACCCCTTTGTTTTCCAGTTTTTCTACTAATTCCTGAACATTCGGTAAAGGGTGTCTCCCCCCATGTTTTTCAACGGGGCCAGACAAGTCGAGCTCAAGATCAAAATAGACGGCTCCAGGAATATGATTTTCTTGATAAGCCTTCCTGCCGTAAGAAGAGTCCTTTAGTGAAAAGCGGCAATCGATCACACACAATGAATCTGAATGTAGATGATCAAAAAGCCATTGTATAGACTTAATGGACTGCATAGCATATCCTCCCTACATAAATGTTAAAGATTCCTGTATTTTTACCCATTTAGCTAAATTTTCTTGACCTTCTAAAGCTTCAAACCAAGAATCAAACTGGTCTATGACTTCCTGCTCCACATGAGCGATTAATCTTCCATATTCCTGAGTAAGATACTGTAAATAAACTTCGCTAATTCGTTTATATTCTTGCTGTAAATATTCATCTGCTAAAGGAGAAAGAATTTCCAGAAAACCCTCCTCCATTTTTTTCTTTCCATCTTGCTCAAAAAAAGCTTTTGGATTACGAAAATACTTAAACTGTGTTTCAAATGGTTTTCGTTCACTGTCAGCAAAAGCTGCTGCAAATTCAGGTGTTGGAATAGTAGTCCATTCCACTTGCGAAAAAGTGATATCTGCTTTAATGGCTTGTAAGTCTTTTTGTAAATTTGAATAATAGTTAGTTAGTAATTTTTGCGTATGTTTCTCCACTCTTAGAGAGGTTACACGCATTTCTTGCGAAAAATCATATCCAACAGCTTCCAAGAGTTCTTGTAAGCATTTCTTAAGCAAATTCTGATCGTTTTTCTTTAAAACAGCAGGATTAAACGCTTCTTTAAAAAATTGTGAAAACCGATAAAAAACTCTTTGCTTCACGTAAAAGGTTAATTCTTCTGCCTCTTGCTCCATTTGTTGTGACAAAATTTTAAAATGATCGTTAGACAATATATCTAGCATTGCTGTTTTTGCTTGTTGCCACTCTCTTCGACGCTCATTTTTATGTTCTTCATCCTCATTCGCTGTTTTTATTAGCTGATCTAGAAATTGTAAAGCACGGTTGTACTCTATTTTCGCGGATTGTAGTGCCATTTGCTGCATATCAGATTGGAGAAACTGATCAAATGCAGTTTGGAACTGATCAATTTGTGATTTTTTTCGTTCCAGATCATCGAGAGCTAACTTACTTGAAAGACCAAATATTCTTGGAAAGCGAATCCCATTTTGAATGAGTTCGTCTTTAACATAATCGAGCACTTCCTCCATTTCAGTTTGTGAATCAGCTAGATCAATTGCATTAACGATAAAAAACATTTTATCCAATTCGAAACTATCTTTCACCCGCCCGAGCTGGATCAAAAATTCTCTGTCTGCTTTTGAGAAAGCATGATTATAATAGGTGACAAACAACACAGCATCTGCGTTCTTAATATAATCGAAAGCTACCCCAGTGTGTCTTGCATTAATCGAATCTGCGCCAGGTGTATCCACAAGCGTAATTCCTTGCCTTGTAAATGAGCAGTAATAATATAAATCAATCGATTCAACAAAACAGGATTGTGCCTCATTGCCTACGTAATGCCGGAAATTTTCCATGTCTGTTTTGAATGTTTGACCTAATTGAGACTGATGGTCGAGAAATCCCTTTTGGAAAGCCATTAAAAACGAAAGATGGACTTTCTCCTTTTCATTTTGATTCGTAGAAATGGTTAATGTACGTACTTTTTGGTAAGCATCTGTTAAAGATAAACAAGGTTGATCAAAATACGATAATGCCTTATTTACATCAGCCAACATATCCTGTTCACTTTTTAAACAAACCAGTGCTGTACCATGTATATATTCTGCTGTTGGTGGACAAATTCGATTGATCGCGGCCGTCGTCGGATTAGGAGAAACCGGCAGTACTGCTTTCCCCAACAAGGCATTAGCAAAAGAAGATTTTCCCGCACTAAATGCACCAAATAAAGCGATCGTATAATTTCGTTCAGTCAATGTTTGTACTTTATCCTGTAATTGTGAAGTCATTCTTTTAAAATACGGATCTTCTTTCAATAACTGGATCGCATGTTTTAAATGCTGAATTACCTGAGACATTTCAAGTACATTTCCCTGTGCTACATCCGTATGCGTTGGATTGCTCGGACTGATGTCCTTCTTTCGAGTTTCTTCCTGGTCATTCGCTTGATAAATGATGAAGTTCTCTGCATCTTTTTGCCACTGTTCGCGCAGTTTTTGCAAGGTATTTGCCTCTGTACCTGTTACAACTGTGATTTCCTGCCTCATCTTTGTATATACATCTTCTAATTGATTGAGCTCCCGTTTCGCTCTAGATGCTTTTGAAATGGCGGCAATTTGCTCATCCAGCTTCTCAAGTGTATTTGTCACTTTTTCTTGTTTGTGGATGATGATGGGCTCCATAAATTGCTCCCACTCTTTTTTGGCGAGCCGCTTTATTTTTCCCGCTACTTCCTCACAATAATGCAGTACATATTGACCATTTACGCCAGCTCCCTTTTTAACCGTTTCATCTAAAAGGTTTTCAGACCAGTTGATCTGTAGAGACTGCGCGTTTATTTGCCATTCACTATTATGGATCTCTTCCTTATCAAGGACAGTATTTGCCAACTGTCGTAAATGCCAGACGATTTGAGACTCCACTTGTTTCGCTAAAGCTTCTGTAAATTGTTGTCGTCGCCTTTTCCGCTCATCTTCTGTCTTCTTCTTGCTAAATAATAGACCGACTTTAAAATCAGTTTGTTTTGCTTGAAGAAATTGTTCTGCACGTTCCCTCGTTTCATATGGCATTAAATAAGCATTATGCAATATCTTCTCACATTCTCTTGAATACTCATCCCCGACTGTTGCTAATTCAGCTATTATCTGTTTTTTTTCGTTTTTTAACCTTTCCTCCGTTTGAAAAATATCTTCATGGCCCTGAGCATAGAGAGAAATTTCCTCTTTTAAGCTTACAGCTTCATTTTGAAAGCCTTCATCAAGCCATTCCTCATGTTCTTCTACCAATTTCTTAAAAGAAGAGGTAAAAGTAGCTGAACTCCATTCATCTTGGTGTGAGAAAATATCTTGAATCACCATTTTAATCGAAGCAAATTCGTTTTCCGGATGCTCCATTTGTTTTAAGGATGTAAAAAAGAAACCAGCGGGTTGTACATCCCAAAATGCAAACGCATCAAGTACTGATTGCTTATAAGATTGAAAAGATAATTCTTCAGATTGATGCTTATCAATTTGATTGATAATTAAATATAGCTTAACACCATGTCGCAAAAGACTTTTTGTATACATAAAATTCAGCTCTGATTGAACATGGTTATAATCCATTACATAAAAAACAGCATCCGCAATATGTAAAGCGGATTCTGTGGAAAAACGATGTGCTTCATCGGTTGAATCAATACCAGGAGTATCCATGATTGTTAAACCATCAGGAAGCTTTAAATCCTTGCGACCAATTTCAACCTCAGTCATATTCCCCTTTTTACAATAGTTCTGCACTGCCGTGAAGTCGTATGGTGCGGTAAAAAGTAAAGGGCGTGCATTATGACTATACACTTTAGCAAAATCCTCAGCCGCACGATGAACCTTCACAATGTTTGCACTCGTTGGAATCGGGCTTGATGGTAATATATTCTCCCCTGCTAAGTGGTTAATCATCGTCGATTTACCGGCTGAAAAATGACCACTAAAAGCGATCACTGTTTCATTCATATATATTTTTTCGATTAATTTTAGTGTTTTTTCAACTCTTTCCTGATCTTCATGTTGCTTGAAGCGCTCCAATAATGTTAGAGCCTGTTCAAGCTGTTGTTCCCGGCTTGAAGTTAGTAAAACGTTATCCATGGATTAAGTAAACTCCTCTTTTATTACTTTTCATTCAATTAAATCTAATTCTACCTGAAAATCATTCAACTTAAAAGCATTCCCGAAATCACAGACTGTCGCAAGACCGCGACAAAACCAATATGTATTTTACTTGTCTCCAGCCAAATTTTGCTGTAGAGCCTGATTCTCCTCACGAATTCTAATGAGAAGCATCCACTGATTTAAGAAGAAAAATAGTATAGCGGTTATATATGCTTGAAACATAAGCGGGACAACCAATAATTCCAATGTAACGATCATGTAGTTCGGATGTTTCATATATTGAAAAGGTCCCTTTTCAATAAGATCAGCACCAGGTAAAACAATAATCTTCGTATTCCAATATTTCCCTAGTGTGAAAATGACCCAATAACGCGCTAATTGGAGCAGAAAAAAGGTGCCCAAAAGAATCGGCCAAAAACGTGTTGGCTCTTGGCCAGATAAAACGACCTCAACGATTAAAATCAGAAAAAAAGAAACATGCAGGATGATCATATAGGGATAATGTTTTTGACCGTATACGATTGCTCCTTTTTGTAACATCCATCTTTCGTTTTGGCTGGCTATGTATAATTCAATTAATCTTTGAATCACCAAAAAAGTAAGGATTATTAGGAAAAACATCTCTACTCCCACCTTAATAACAACAATTCAGAACTAAATCCTGGCCCTAAAGAAGCCATCATACCATAATCGCCATAAGATACCGGTTGATTCATAAAACGTTCCAAGACGAAGAAAACGGTCACAGAGGACATATTTCCATATTCCTTTAATATTTCTAGTGATTGAGCGGTTTTATTTGTTGGCAAATGTAGAGCCTCTTCATACGCCATAATTACTTTTTTTCCACCGGGATGGGCGATAAAATGATCAATTTCAGATTCGTTTAGCTTGTTTTGCTCAAGAAATTGTAACATAACAGGCTGAAGCCAATTTTTGACGAGAGTCGGAATGTCTTTAGAAAAAATGACATAAAATCCATCATCTTCAAATTGCCACCCCATCACATCAAGTGAATGTTTCATGAGGGTCGATTGCGTGCTTAAAATAGTTGGCAATGGGGAATCCAGCAGGTCATCGTAGGGCACACCGTCTCCTCCTACCAGACAGCAGCTGCTCCGTCTGAAAAAAGCGAAGTGCCAATAAGATTACTTTTACTTATATCATTCAATTGAAATGTGAGACTGCATAATTCTACTCCCACAACTAAGACCTTTGCTCCCGGATAGGCAAGACAATATTCATAAGCTCTTGACAGGCCACTAGCACCTCCTCCACAGCCCAAGCCCCAAATGGGAATTCTTTTCGTATGTGAGGAAAATGGCAATTGATTGATGATTCTCGCCTCTAAACTGGGGGTGGATAGACCAGTCGTATTAATCAGAAAAATAGCTTCAATCTCATCATAAGCTATTTCCTTTTTCATCTTTTCCAGAGCAAAACAATTCCGAATAGCAGTAAGACAAAGTCCTACTGCTGATTCAATAAACACCTTATTTTTTTCAGAAAAGGAATGCGGTTCTGTATACCATTCTAAAGGCTTAACAAAATGTCTTTTTTTAATCTCCCCATTTTTAAACACTTTTAACAAACGATCAATATCTTTCATGGAATCAGAAAATAACCTTTTGGCAAGTTGCATTGTCTCTTCTTGCTGAACAGCAAATTCCGGTGTTGCGGTTCCAACTGAAATAATACGGGGCATCTGATGAGTCTCCTTTTAAACTGTTACGTTTAATGGGGCAAAGACGATCACGGGCAATGCGTTAAAGCTTTCAATTGCTGGAAGAATCCTGGATAAGAGATGGTAATCGCTTCTTTATCTTGTATTTCTACCTTCTCATTCGTTAGACAACTGGCAATTGCCAACATCATGCCAATCCTGTGATCGCCATGACTATTAACATTGGCCCCGTGTAGGGACGATTTACCGTAAATAATCATCCCATCTGATGTCGCTTCAATATTTGCACCCATTTTCTTTAATTCTTCCACAACTGTGTCAATTCGATTCGTTTCTTTTACTTTTAATTCTGCCGCATCTTTAATAATGGTCGTCCCTTCAGCTTGTGTAGCGGCTAAAGCAAGGATCGGAATTTCATCAATCAGTCTAGGAATCATATCCCCTTCTATAGTAACCCCGCTTAATGAAGAGGCGCTCACTGTAAGATCTGCATAGGGTTCCATAACTTGATCGTGAAGATGATCAACGGTTATATCTGCCCCCATTTCCCATAATATATCTAAAATTCCACTTCTGGTAGGATTAACACCTACATTTTTCAATGTGATTTGACTATCTGGGATAATGGAGCCGGCCACAAGGAAAAATGCCGCAGAAGAGATATCACCAGGTACCGAAATCGTGGTTCCTACTAATTGCTGTTTCCCACGGATCGATTTTTTTAAGCCAGTCGTTGTCACTTCTCCTCCAAATGCTTGAATCATTCGTTCAGTATGGTCACGGGATGCTTCTGGTTCTGTGACACTCGTTATCCCTTCTGCAAAGAGCCCAGCTAGTAATATCGCAGACTTTACTTGGGCACTTGCAACAGGTGAAATATAGTCAATACCCGATAACTCTCCCCCTCTCACAGCTAATGGAGTAAACGTACCATCGTGACGTCCGTCAATTTTTGCTCCCATTTTTCTCAAAGGATTCGACACTCGATCCATTGGTCTTTTTGCAATAGAACGGTCACCTTTTATAATAGAGTGAAATGGAAGACTAGACAGTATCCCAAGCATCAAGCGAATGGTTGTTCCTGAATTTCCAACATCTAGTACATCGGTGGGTTCGGCTAACCCTGCTAATCCTTTTCCCTCAATCTCGACATATTCTCCATCACGATAAATGTTAACGCCCAACTGCTTAAAGCATTCAATTGTATGGAGACAATCGTCTCCTGTCAAAAGTCCATGAACCGTCGTTTTTCCACTAGCAATAGACCCAAGCATAATCGACCGGTGGGAAATCGATTTATCACCAGGCACTTTCACGGTGCCCCTAAGTGGAACTATATTGGTTTTATCTGTTTCCATACCCTTCGCTCCTTACATACTAATATACGTTTCATACCCTTCACTTTCTAAAGATTGTTTAGCAGATTCCATATCTTCTTCGGTTTGAAAACTGATTCTAAGGACACCATATACATCCTCCCGGGCTTCAATAATCCGTATATTGGTAATGCTAATCGACTTCTCGGCAAGAATCGTTGTGATATCCGAAATGACACCCGGTTTATCCAAAACATCCACATACAAATCATAAAACGATGTAATGGCCCCTTTAGCGCGTACAGGTAATGAATCTCTGAATTTCTTTGCGCCATCAAAATAAGTAAATAACTGTTCTCCATCGCCACGCTCAATTAATTGCTTTACTTCTCTCATTTCATTTATCCACTCTTCAAGCAGGGAGAGTAAAATAGGTTGATTATGTTGAACGATATCCCGCCACATGACCGGACTACTGGAAGCTATACGTGTTATGTCCCGAAAACCACCTGCTGCAAGAAACTGTACATTTTTATCTTGTGCAGCATGGCCCTGTACTTGCCGAACTAGGCTTGCCGCCACCACATGCGGAAAATGGCTAACAACGCCTGTCACTAGATCATGCTGTTTAGGATCCATAATAATAAAATTAGCTTTGGTACCTTTCAGCCATTCTTTTAATTGATCCACCTTCCCATTCGCGTTTTGGGAAGGTGTTAAGACATAGTAGGCATTTTCAAATAAATGGGCTTTGGCACTTCCTGGTCCAACTTTGTGCGAGCCCGCCATTGGATGTCCACCAATATAAGCATTTGAATGACCAAAAAGAAGTTCCGCTTTTTCCATTATTCGCCCTTTTGTACTACCAACATCCGTAATAAGAACATCCTCTTTTAAAGCAAGCTTTGATAACTTTTCAAGGAAGCACTCGGCAATTTCTACGGGACAGGAAAGGATAATTAAGTCAGCCTTTTCTGCGATCCTTTCATATGTTTCTGTGTAATCATCAATAATGCCTAACTTTTGAGCAAGCTTACAATTATCAATGTTGACATCATACCCGATCACACGGGCGTGATGCTCCTTTTTAATAGCTAGAGCGACAGACCCACCAATCAAACCGACACCTATTAATAAAACAATCTTACTTTCGTTCATTTCACACAGCCTCATTTATCTATTGTATGCATGGAATAACTTCCTTTAAAATTTTCAATAATTCTTCATTTTCCTGTTCAGTACCAATTGTAATCCGAATACCCTTTGGAAATTTTCTTACAATCCAACCTTTTTCAAGCAACTGTTGAAACATTTCCTCGATAGCGGGTTTGGATAATTGTAGAAAAATAAAATTTGTTTGCGATGGGTAATAAGATATTTGCTGCTGATCAAAGAAATGGTAATACTTCTGCAATTCATTAGTATTGATAATGACACATTCTTCGATAAACTCCGGATCTTCCAAAGCCGCTATCGCCGCCGTTTGTGCTAAAGAAGAAGTATTAAATGGTAAGCGAACAATATCAAGCTTGTTAATTAGCGCAGGAGAGGCTACGCCATAGCCGATCCGAATCCCAGCTAAACCATAGGCTTTTGAAAAAGTTCTCATGACAAGTAAATTTTCGTACTTATCTAGCAACGGTATGGTTTGTGGGTAGTCATTTATCGTGACGTATTCGTAATAAGCCTCGTCGACTACTACAAGGACGTTATTGGGAACCTTGTCTAAAAATCGTAACAAATCTTCTTTTGCAACATATGTGCCTGTTGGATTATTAGGGTTACATATCCAAACAAGTTTTGTATTTTCATCAATCGCCTCAGCCATTTTATCTAAGTCATGGACACCTTCTAGTAAAGGAATTTCCCTTACTTCGGCCCCTTCAATGATGGCATGGTGGCGATATTGTGAAAATGTTTCGCTAGCCATTACGGTATTGGCTTCAGGACTTAACACGGCCCTGCTAATAATTTGAATTAATTCATCTAATCCACTCGAAAAAATTAATTTAGCCTGATCGACTCCAAGATGTTCTGCAACAGCCTTTTTTAATTCTGCTGCAGCACCATCTGGATAAATAGCTAATGTATTAGTTTGCGAGATAGCTTTTAAAACATTTGGAGAGCAACCATAAGGATTTTCATTGGATGCTAATTTCACAATCTTTTCTAACTGATATTCTTTTTTTACTTCATCTGTTGTTTTACCAGGTGTGTATGCTTTTAACGTTGAAAGCTGAGATTTCACATTCATATTTTTTTCCCACCTTATTAAAATTCTTTAGAGTATTTGCGATGTCTTTCAACCGAATCCTTTAGCGAATCCATCCGGTCATGACCGAATTGATCTAAGACCGCAACAGCTAATTCCCAGGCAATAACGGCTTCTGCTACCACACTAGCGGCAGGAACAGCACAACTGTCAGAACGCTCGATACTCGCTTTAAAAGGTTCCTTCGTATCAATATCAACACTCTCGAGTGGTTTGTAAAGAGTTGGAATAGGCTTCATTACTCCTCTTATGACGATTGGCATCCCCGTTGTCATCCCACCTTCAAATCCACCAGCATTGTTTGTTCGGCGCGTGTACCCCTCTTCTTCCGTCCATTGAATTTCGTCATGAACTTGGCTTCCTGGTCGATGGGCTGCCTCAAAGCCAATTCCCACTTCGACACCTTTAAAGGCATTAATACTCATGATGGCTGCTGCTAGTTTTGCTTCTAACTTTTTATCATATTGAACATGGCTGCCTACGCCGATCGGCATCCCTTCGACAATAACCTCGACAATCCCACCTATGGAATCTCCTTGTTTCTTGGCATCGTCAATGGCTTGCATCATTTTCTCTCCAGCTTCCTCATCAAGACACCGAACAGGAGAGGCTTCTGTTTTTTCCTGTAATTCTTCTAACGTAGAATAATGCAACTTTTGTGCCTTTATTCCACCAATTTCCAGCACATGACCGCCAACTTTTACGCCAACTTCCGCTAATATTCTTTTAGCGACAGCTGCTGCTGCCACTCGAACTGTCGTTTCTCTTGCTGAGGAACGTTCAAGTACATTTCTCATATCCCGATGACCGTACTTGATTGCTCCATTTAAATCAGCATGACCAGGGCGCGGGCGAGTAATCTTTCTTTTTACTTCTTCTTGTTCTTCAGGACTGATCGGTGCAGCACCCATGATTTTTCTCCAATGTTTAAAATCATTATTTTGCACAATTAAGGCGATCGGAGCACCGATTGTCACTCCGTGTCGGACCCCACTCGTAATCTGGATTTGATCCTTTTCAATCTGCATCCTTCGTCCACGGCCATAGCCTTTTTGTCTTCTTTGTAATTCCGTATTAATCATTTCCTCTGTTAATTCAAGACCAGCTGGCACACCTTCCAAAATCGTTGTAAGTTGTGGACCATGGGATTCCCCTGCAGTTAAATATCTCATTTTTTATTCCTCCCAAAGATAAAATAATAAAAAACGCCCCTGCCGAAGCAGGGACGTTATGTTACGCGGTACCACCCTAATTTGCGGACTCATGTCCGCCTCTCTTATAAAATAACGGCTGTTACCGTCTTTTTTTACTAATTTGAGAATTCAAATGTTCGAAAAAGAAGCTCGGGAGAGTAATTCACATTCATGTTTGTACTGATTCACACCACCCATCAGTTCTCTGCCACTACAAATTCATGAAGCTACTATGCCCCGTCTTTGCTTTTAAGAGGATGTTCAAAACGTCCGGTAAAAATGACACTTCGAATTTCTTCGTTGGCTTGTTTCTACGCTGCTCATGTATCAGGTGATAAGGATCTTCCGTTAAAACCGCCCACGTCCTGTGGGCAACACGGAAGTCAGTACATCCTGTACAAGTCCGCTGCTCGAAACTGCACCGCCTCGAACTTCTTGGTCCTTTTTATCCTCCTTTTTGAACACGCTTTTTAGTATTGTTAAATTTAATTTTTATCATAATGTTGATTCATTGTAAAGTAAAATTTCGTTATTTTCTAAAATAATCTTAATGTTAACGCTTTCCGGATGTTTTTTTACTTTTTTGATTGTCAATCTCTATTTTATCACATAGAATTGTAATCATATTATAATTTTTATCTTATTTTCTATTGACAATTTAATTGTTTCGGTCTATCGTATTGAGCTAACAACTTATAAATTTCTAACACGCTTTACAGCGTTGAAGTGTTGAAGAGATATTCAATAAAATTAGGGAGGACTAATGATGTCGGAATTAGAAGTATTACGTGATAAGATTGAGAAGAAAACACTTGAAATCCTTGAATTGCTAAATGAACGGGGAGAAATTGCCCAAGAAATTGGGAGGCAGAAGGAAACACAAGGTGTGAAACGATTCGACCCTGTTCAAGAACGAAAAATAATGGATATGGTTGCAGCCCATAATAAAGGGCCATTTGAAACATCCACCCTTCAACATATTTTTAAACAAATTTTAAAAGCAAGCTTGGAACTTCAAGAGGATGACAACCGTAAGGCATTACTCGTATCACGTAAGAAAAAGCCAGAAAATACGGTTGTCAACGTCAACAATTTGAATATTGGGGATGGAAGCCAACATTTTATTATGGGACCATGTGCTGTAGAAAGCTATGAGCAAGTGAAGCTTGTTGCCCAAGCCATGAAGAAGCAAGGCCTATCTTTAATGCGGGGTGGTGCCTATAAACCTCGGACTTCTCCATACGACTTCCAAGGGTTGGGGCTTGAAGGCTTAAAAATTCTCCGTCGCGTTGCAGACGAAGAAGGCATGTCTGTGATTAGTGAGATCTTGGATACAAGAGATGTGGAATCGGCTTTAGATTATGTCGATGTTATTCAAATCGGTGCTCGTAATATGCAAAATTTCGAATTACTGAAGTTAGTTGGTTCAGTCCAAAAGCCGATTTTATTGAAGCGTGGATTATCTGCAACGATTGAGGAATTCATGTATGCAGCTGAATATATTATTTCTCAGGGTAATAGCCAAATTATGCTTTGTGAAAGAGGAATTAGAACCTATGAGAAAGCAACACGTAATACGTTAGATATTTCGGCTGTCCCTATATTGAAAAAAGAAACCCATTTACCTGTATTAGTAGATGTCACCCACTCTACAGGCAGAAAAGATTTGTTACTGCCGGCAGCAAAAGCGGCCTTAGCGATTGGTGCAGATGCAGTAATGGCTGAGGTTCATCCGGATCCAGCTGTGGCTCTTTCTGATTCAGCTCAACAAATGGATATTGATGAATTCAACCAATTTATGGCGGAAGTAAAAGGTTTCGCAGAAATCATTCAAAAAACACCTGCTCTTTAACAAGAAACAGCCCTGCACAGGGCTGTTTCTTGTTTCCAAATATGTAAAAAGCTTAGTTTTCTTTTCTATGAAATAACGTGTAATCAATCGCTTTGTTTAGACAATCTTCCGCTTCCTTTAGACCCTCCATCAATGGCCCATATTGTTCATTCCTACCAACTAAACGATATGTCGACTGCAGAGCCTTGGAAATTGCTTCAAACTCCGTTAATTTATTTGTCATAAAGCAGTCCCCCTCCCTTATATACTGACAGTATATTCCCAAAAGGAAGGATTTATTCATGTTTGACAACAAAAAAACTCACCTAATAAAAGGTGAGAGCCCATCATAACATCTTATAAGCCATGTTCTGTTCCATTGTACTCAAACGGTCATAGGCCAACCTCGTACTCCGGTGGTAATCATCTATCTGCAAGTTGATCTTGCCTTTTTCTTCGTTCATTTCCTGCGAAAAAGTTCCCCTACCAAAATTTGGGTTTCTCGCTCACGGGGTTTACCTCGTTCCACCTTTGTTGTTTCCAACAAAGCTCCGTCACTGTGGCACTTTAAAGGTACCAACACCATATTATATAAATAACGTAGGTGTTTTCCCTGCCGTCAACTAAGATTGATCTTAGCTGCCCTAGCTTATTGTTTCGCTAGGCGTGAACACTACGGGCATCTCAGCACCGTGCGAGCATGGACTTTCCTCTGCATTGAGCAGCGATTACCCAGATGTTATGATTCATACCAAGATACTATTTTATCTCTTTTTTAGCTTACATGCAAGTGGTAAAAAATGGAATAGACAATTAGTCGTCCAGTTTGCTTCCAAATACATGTTTTTCCAAGTTAGAAAGACGCTTTAAAATGTCGAAATTAGTCGTTCCAGCGGGTTGTGCTGGTGGCGGCTGTCGACGTGATTGATCTCCTACTTGCTTTTTCAATCTAATATTTTCTTGTTGCAATTCTTCCACTACTTGATGCATGGTTTCATAATCTTTAATAATTTGATCTAAAAAGTGATCTACCTCATCTTGTTTATAACCGCGGAACTTTGTTTTAAATTCTTTTTCTAATATTTCTTTAGCAGTTAATTTTAGTCGATCTGCTAACATTCCAAAACACCACCTTAAAATTCACACTACCATATCATTATTCTTCCAAAATAATGCCGTTTTGTCAATTTTTCAAGATGGTATAATTTATAATTTCACACAAAAACGAGGACATAACGTCCTCGCTCAGGTAAGCTTAGTATGGGAAAGGGGGTCTTGGGCCAAACCCTGGACGTGGTCCGTAACATGGCCCTGGCATAGGTCCTGGTCCTGGCATCATCACCTGTTGATTCGTTACTTCATTTACTACAGATTCAGTATGCGGAAAATAGTGTTCATGCACAAAATTTTCATGATTCACTGTTGTGGTATGGGATGGATGGATTTCCGGAATGATATAGTTTTGGCACGTATGTTTTACGCAACACTTTGTCGGGTGAACAATAGCCGGTAAAACTTGATTACAACAATTTTTATACATAAAAAATCTCCTCTCTTGTCATCTTTTCCTTTCATTTATAGCCTATGAAAATAAACGGATACATGTACTAATCATAAAACCCAAATTTCTTAGAAAAATATAAGCGCATGTTTTAAGGTTGAAGAAAAGATAAACAGGCTAAGTTGTGGATCAAAGGCTAAAGGCGCGCCGTCCTGGCGCAACGCCTTTGTGACCAACATCCTGTTGGCCTCCGTCCTGGCGCAACACCGTATTGACCCACATCCTGTGGCCAAAAATCAACAAATTTCTTCTGCAATTTCTTTTTGATAATAAATTTTTAATAAAACTAGTCGAAATATGCGCTTGCCCGGGAAATGAAGCGTACATATTAAGGCGATTATTCCCCACTTAGGCGGGAAATGGGTATTTTTATTGAACTCTTTAAAATCACTTGTCATACGATACTACAGACTAAATAGGAGGTGTAAAGATTGAAGGAAAAGCCTAGTAATATGAATAATATAAGTGAATCATTTCAACATTTAATCCGGAGCATGGATCGCCTATTTACAGAATCACCAAACAACGGTCTTTTACAAAGTATGGATGATTTTTTCACTCAAGCAAAACCATTTGGAGGGTTTCCAGTGGATTTTACTGAAAATAGCAAGGAATATGTTATTAATGCACAACTTCCAGGTGTGAAAAAAGAGCAAATTGAATTAGAAATTCTGCCACAATATGTTACGATCACTGTTCACCAAGAAGAAAAGTATGAAAAAGAAGATACAAAAAAACAAGCTTTTTATAGGAAAGGAATATGGAATAAATCCTCCAGAACGATCCCACTTTCGAAGCCTACAATCCAACACAAAGCTATTGCCCAATATAAAGATGGTATTCTGAATATTAGAATTCCAAAAGAGAAAGGAAAAAAATTATCGATTGAATAAGATTTGATTGTTGGCTTTGGAAGAACGGCCATATTGAAAACAAAAGATGTTGAAATAATGGAAGAAGGAATCGATCATATAGAATCGATTCCTTCTTAAAGCTTAAACATACCTCCAATTCCCTTTGCCATTCCAGAAACTTGATTAATAGCATTGAATAATTGTCCAGCAGTGCTCACCATTTTATTAAAGTCATAGGAGCCATCTTGGGATTTAAATGATTGGAATATGGAATTCAATGGTGTAGCTGGTTTTGCTGGTTGTAATTGCGCATGTTTTTTTGTATAGGGGATTGGTTGGTTATTATACTGATAATCCTCTTCAGATTGTAAAGGATTTTGAAATAGAAAGGCGGAATTTTTATGTTGCTTTTGTGGTAAAAATCCCATTGGCGGTTGACTTGGATATGGTGCAGCATAAGGGATATTCATTCCGTACTGAATGCCCGGTTGATAATTTGTGGGATACTGATTAGGAGGATAAGGATTAATATAGGGATAGGCATTTCTATAAAATCGCTGCTGACCGTTTAAGATCGGAAATGGCTGCATTTTATCCCTCCTTTCTGAATTTCTAATACACCTTATGCCCAACCATAGAAAAAAGTGCTACTCGCCATCTAATTCTTCTAGCATTCTACGCAATATAAAATCGATGGATTGAATATGAGAAATAAATCGCTTCAAACTGGATTCAGGAAAAAAAGCGCGAATCGAAACCATTTGGATATTTTCTGCCGTATTACGAATTTGCATTGGATGTAGATTTTTGGGCTTTTCTTGCACTGACCACTTGACCGCAAGTGGTTCCCATTCATCACAACAAACTTTCACTTGATCCGCAAAAGGCTTTACCTCTTGAAAAAAATCGCCTTTTTCACCTGTTTCCCTATGTTTAAGAAAAGTCTCATGTGCCTCGTTATTGAATTTATATAATTGTGCAGTTAAGTTTTTCAAATGAATCCTTTCCATTCTTACCTCAC
Source organism: Lederbergia ruris (assembly GCF_018332955.1). Taxonomy (NCBI): domain Bacteria; kingdom Bacillati; phylum Bacillota; class Bacilli; order Caryophanales; family Bacillaceae; genus Lederbergia; species Lederbergia ruris. The sequence goes on along the minus strand of NZ_BORB01000005.1, from coordinate 45,024 downwards.
CCTGTCTTTACCAGTTATCATAAAATATTCTTTACTAAATCATGATGATTGCCCTTTAAATTAGACATTTTTGGCCCATAACGAAAAAGTAGCTGGTTATAATTCCGCTACTTTTTCATTTTACTGCTATTCAGATACCGAAGCAAAGTAAACGAATCTTACAATAATAAATGAATGACTATTCCGCTAAAGCGAACGCTGTTTCAACTCTTACTTTTTTCTGCTCTAGACTGATGACAGCCTGGACTTGTTCTCCTTGTTTGTCATCTCGGGTAACCTGTCTTTTACTCAGTACAGATTTCTCTTTCAGCATTTGTTCCACTTGATTCATCTGCATTTGAATATCTTCCAACCGGTTTAACAACTCTTTTTTAGTCACATTCCTTCCTCCATCCTCACCCTTTGCATTAGTATTTCACCATTGTCTTGACTAATCCTGCAAGGCTGACAAAACTAGAAGGGTTTCGCCAAACAAAGTGGCTTCTTTCTAAATTTTTCTTTTCTTCGACAAATCCTAAGTGGACGGTCGATTAGGACCATTCAGTTTAGGATTCCCCTCCCCTGCCTTTGTCGGTTGATCTTTAATTCTTTTCTTTTCTTCATTTTGTTTGTTTTTTGCCATATTTATCATCCTTTCTTTTTCTTGTTTATAACGTGTCCATTTAACTGAACTTCATGTATCTTTTTGGCAGATGAAACGTATATACAAACGAGGGAAAAAAAGCTATACTCCCATATGTAAGATTTTTCCTTTATGAAGGGTATGATATAATTGGGGAGAGGTGGATCTGCATGGTTTTACATTATCCCAATGGGAGAAAGTACCAAGGAAATACGAACGTAAAAAAGGAAGAAAAGAAGTTAAACAAACAAAACTCGTATAGTAACAGAGGCATGACATTAGAGGAGGATCTGAATGAAACCAATCTATATTATCGAACCCATAATATAGCGGTCATTCATAAGAAGCCGATCCCTATTCAAATTGTAAATGTAGATTATCCTTCAAGAAGTGCAGCTGTCATTAAAGAAGCCTATTTTAGACAAGCATCTACGACAGATTATAATGGCGTTTGGAATGGAAAATATATTGATTTTGAAGCAAAAGAAACAAGAAGTAATAGCTCTTTTCCTTTAAGTAATTTTCATGAACACCAAATTGAGCATATGAAAAGTGTAGTTCAGCAGGGCGGAATTACGTTTGTTATATTAAGATTTGCAACAACAGATGAAATTTTTCTTCTTGAAGGGAAAATTTTATTCTTTTATTGGGAACGGATGATGAATGGAGGGAGAAAATCAATAAAGAAGGATGAGATTATACAGAATGGGCATCAAATCCCATATGGATTGCATCCGAGAATTGACTATATTAAAAAAATCCAGGAATTAAACCTTCTTTAACATCTTTGAAAGTGAGGACTCCATATGGCAGAAAATTATCAAAGCCGAGTTGAACGCAGGAAAAAACAACCTTCAAATATAAAGAAACAACCTAAAAAAGCAAGAAAAATTTTCAAAACGATCTTCTTAACGATTTTTATTCTTGGTCTTGTCGGTGTCATTGCTGGGGGAACGACCTTTGCTATTTATGCAAAAGATGCCCCTCCGGTGGATGATGTACTATTAATTGACCCTGTCGCATCAGATTTACTTGATATTAATGGCGATGTGTTTGCCACCGTTGGTACAGAGAATCGCGATTATGTCGAATTTGATAAGATTCCGGATGAAGTTGTTGATGCTGTATTAGCAACTGAAGATGTCCGCTTCTTTAAACATGGCGGGATTGATTTCAGAAGACTGGCTGGAGCTATTTTAGCAAATGTTACGCGAGGGTTTGGCTCAGAGGGTGCCTCTACTCTTACACAACAAGTTGTAAAATTATCGTTTTTGTCTGAAGAGAAAACGTTAAAAAGAAAGGCCCAAGAGGCCTGGTTAGCCATTAAATTAGAAAAAGAATATTCTAAGGAACAAATTTTCGAAATTTATGTGAACAAAATTTTTTATGGTAATGGTGTTCACGGAATTGCTACAGCTGCTGAATATTATTTTGATAAGAATTTAGATGAATTGGAGTTACAAGAACGAGCCTTTTTAGCTGGTCTCCCCCAATCACCTAATAACTATGAACCTTATAAAAATCCTGAACGAGCAGATAAACGAAAAAATGTGGTTTTGTCCTTGATGTATCAGCATGGAAAAATTAGTAAGGACGAGATGGAAGCAGCTAAAAAGAAATCTGTTACAGAAACCCTTATTCCATTAGAAGAAAACAAAGGTACACCTTATAAATATGATTCCTTTGTTGATCAAGTTATTCGCGAAGTGGAAGAAATGGGAGACTATAATGTGTATGCAGATGGTTTAACGATCTACACCACGCTTGATCCAGATGCACAGGAATATACGGAAAAAATGTTTTTTGATAATGATGTTGTCCAGTTTCCTGATGAAGAAATGCAAGCTGGTCTTGTGCTCACGGATACAAAAACAGGTGAAATTCGTGCGATTGGTGGAAATCGTTACAAAGATGTCAAACGTGGGAGAAATTTTGCGACGACACTCTCAGAACGACAACCGGGTTCCACGATTAAGCCTATTTTCGACTATGGACCTGCGATTGAATATTTGAATTGGTCTACGTATGAACAAATCGTCGATGAACCTTATCAGTATAGTACCGGCGAATCGATTGGAAACTGGAATGACACATACGAAGGTCAAATGTCTATTCGTGAAGCTTTATATAAATCGCGGAATATTCCAGCCCTTAAGGCGTTTCAAGCTGTAGGAAATGATAAAGTCCGCGACTTTGCCGCTAAACTCGGATTGGAATATGACAAAATTGAGAATGAATCAGCTTCCATTGGAGCAATTGAAGACATTTCTCCATTAAAACTTGCCGGAGCTTATGCAACGTTTGGAAATGAGGGCATTTATAATAAACCACATACCGTGAAGAAAATTATTCTAAAAGACAATGAAACAGAAATTGTCAATAAAGTTTCTCCACAACTTGCAATAAAGGATTCAACCGCCTTTATGATTACAAACATGCTCAAGGATGTCATCTCAAGCAAACCTGGAGCAACCGGAAGTGGTGCGATTATACCTGGTCTCCCGGCAGCAGGAAAAACAGGTACGACTAATTACACTAAAAAACAAATTCTAGATTGGGGCCTTGACCAAAAGGATGTTCCCGACGCTTGGTTCGCAGGCTATACAACGAACTATACGATTGCTGTATGGACCGGTTATGAGGATCGCAAAAAGCCTTTAAGGGCTGGAAGTGATCAACAAATCGCGAAAGAATTGTATAAAAACTTAATGGCCCATGTTTCTCAAGGGATCGATACTCCGGACTTCACCATGCCGAAGAGTGTCGTGAAGGCGGCTGTTGAAAAAGGGTCCAATCCAGCGAAAAAGCCGAGCAAATATACACCGGAAAGTAATATTGTATATGAATATTTTGTAGCCGGAACGGAACCTAAAGAAACGTCTACGAACTTCGATAAATTGGATTCTCCGTCCGTAAGTGGTGCATATCATGAAGATGCCAATGAAGTTAAGTTTAGTTGGGATCACCCAGATCGCGATAAAAAAGACTTCGTATTTGATGTTTCAATAAAAATAGATGGTGAGAAAAAATCGCTCGGCGGTTTATCGGATCGGAACTATGTTTTAAAAGATGTAGAACCTGGAAAAACATATAGTATAGAAGTCATAGCTATTTCTGGAGGACAAAAAAGTAGTGCAGGCACCGCAAGTGTTACGGTACCAAAACAAGAAGATGAGAAGGAGAAGGAAGAGGAAGAAGTTACACCTCCTGAGGATGATAACACCGAAGAGACTGAAGATAACAATGAACAGGAGCAGGAACGGGAAGACGAAGAGAAAGAGAAAGAAGATGAAGCAGAGCAACCAGATGAGAATGAAGCAAATGATGAGCAAGAGCAAGACAAAAAACAGGACAACAATGAACAAGATGGGGAAAAAGATAAACAAGAACAAACGACAAATACCGATGAACCAGATGATAATCCGGACCAAGAAGTTTCAAACTCCGATGAAGCAGAGTGAAGTTTTTTGGCGGGATGCCCTATAGTTTACAAAAAAGCGTCAAGCTCTCTTACATAAGAGACGCTTGACGCTTTTTTCTTTATTCAATAGAAGCTAGTCCGCCAATTTATAAAAACCTTATGCCTTCTTTTTTAATCGTTTCTTTCCCTCTCTGCATATCTCGTTCAAAGGACAGGTTGGGCATTGTGGATTTTGCGCTTTACAGTGATAGCGACCAAAAAAAATCATTCTGTGATGCGTAACGGACCACTCATCTTCCGGAACCTTGCGCATTAAAGTCTTTTCGACCTCTAGCACGCTATCTTTCCAGCGACAAAAAGCTAGACGTTTGCTGACTCGCTCTACATGGGTATCTACAGCAATGGCTGGGATTCCAAATGCGACTGATAAAACAACATTCGCTGTTTTTCTTCCTACACCGGGTAATTTCTCAAGTTCTTCCCGAGTTGTGGGAACCTCCCCCCCATACTCCTCTAACAGCATTTTACTTAGCTTTTGAATATTTTTTGCTTTATTACGAAATAATCCAATCGAACGGATATCCATTTGCAGTTCTTCTAAAGGAACAGCTAAATAATCCTCCGGTGTTTTATACTTTTTAAATAACTTCTCTGTTACCCGATTGACTAATGCATCCGTGCATTGCGCAGATAGGGAAACGGCAATGACAAGCTCAAAAGGATTAGAGTGATTGAGTTCACAATGAGCTTCAGGAAACATTTTCCCCATCTCGTCCAAACAGAATCGGATTTGTTGTTTATTTAACATTCCATCACCTTATTGCTCAAGCCAATTATAAACAGGCATTGTCTTTGATGTTGAGTGCGTCGGTTTGCTGGCTTTTGTTTTTTGTCTAAACTTTGAACTATGAATCTTTGCTTGCTCAACTGTCTGTATACCATTTTTCTTCCATTCAAATAATATCCGATCAATGTAGCGAAAATTAAGGGTATTGGACATGACAGCTTCTTTTAAAGCTGCTTTTATCAATGTTGGATCTTGGCCATCGTGATCGATCCACATCGCTAAGGATTCACATTCCATTGGAGATAAAGGCCGGCCAAATTCATTCTCAAAAATCGTGTATAAATCTTGTTCGGCTTCTAATACATTTCTAAAATTGTCTTGTTTTCTTTCTTTCATCATTTCTTCTGCGAGCTTATACCATAGAGGTGTAAGAGAATATTGATCAAATCCTAACCCTTTATCGCTTTGCTGTTCAATCTTTAACATCTCATGTTGAACAAGTTTACGTAGAATGGATGAACATTCATTATGAGTAATCGTCATGTTCTCCGCAATTTGTTCAGGCGTAGGGAATACATTTCCTTTTTCTTTATAAGCTAAAATTTGAAGGATTAAGGAAAGTTCCTTCTCATCCAAGCCTAAGCTTCGATATTTTTGCATGAGCAAAACAGGAATTTGAATTGTTCCTGCTTCAATCCAGGATACCATCATGTCTTGATCCATCTTGTGACACCTCGCTTTGTGTTATCTAGGAAAAAATCCATATGAGTGAAAGAGACTAACCCATCATGGATAGTCTCTTTTTCTTGGTGCTTTCATAAACGAGCCGTATGGTTTCCTAACTAATTTAAATCTTTGGTCTTTACGGATACAGACGGTTTAATAAACGTGGGAATGGAATCGTTTCTCGAACATGTTCGACGCCAGCTATCCAGGCAACAGTTCGTTCTAAACCTAATCCAAATCCGGAATGAGGTACAGAACCATACCGTGAAATATCCAAATACCATTCGTAAGCTTCTAGTGGCAATTGATGTTCTTCCATTCTCTTCTTCATTAATTCGAAATCATGAATTCTTTCCGATCCACCAATTATTTCTCCATAACCTTCAGGGGCAATCATGTCAGCACAAAGGACAAGCTCATCATTTGCAGGATCCGGCTGCATATAAAATGGCTTTATTTTCGTTGGGTATTTCGTAATAAATACAGGTTGATCAAAATGATCGGCAATGGCGGTTTCATGAGGAGCACCAAAATCATCGCCCCATTGAATATCATCAAAACCTTGCTCATGTAAAAATTCAATCGCATCATCATACGTAATGCGTGGGAATGGAGCCACTACTTTTTCTAACTTCGTTGTATCTCTCCCCAGTCTTTCTAGTTCTAAAGAACAGTTCTTTAATACGGATTGTACGATAAACGCGACATATTCTTCTTGCACTTTTAAACTATCCTCAAAGTTATAAAAAGCCATTTCAGGTTCAATCATCCAGAATTCAATCAAATGTCTACGAGTTTTTGACTTCTCGGCTCTAAACGTAGGGCCGAAAGAAAATACTTTGCCGAGCGCCATTGCTGCGGCCTCCATATAAAGCTGTCCACTTTGCGATAGGAAGGCATCTTCATCAAAATATTTTGTATGAAAAAGCTCTGTCGTTCCTTCCGGAGCACTTCCCGTTAAAATCGGTGGGTCAATTTTAACAAATCCGTGTGAATTAAAGAATTCATAAGTGGCACGGATGATTTCGTTTCTAATTTTCATTACAGCATGTTGACGGCGTGAACGTAGCCATAAATGACGATGATCCATCAGAAATTCAGTGCCATGGTTTTTAGGTGTAATAGGATAATTCGATGCTTCGTGAATAATCTCTATATCTGATACTAATAATTCATATCCGAATGAAGAACGACTATCCTCTTGGATAACACCTGTTACAAATAGAGAGGTTTCTTGTGATAAAGATTTGGCCTTTTGAAAAATGGATTCATCCACTTCACTCTTAACCATGACCCCTTGAATAAACCCTGTTCCATCGCGTAATTGCAAAAAAGCAATTTTTCCGCTTGAACGCTTATTATCCAACCACGCCCCAATTGTCACTTCTTGTCCCACATATTTATTTACTTCTGAAATCGATACTTTCATATTGGTCGTCCTTTCATAATGCAAAAATTCCTTTTATCCTTACTTCGTTTTATTTTGAACAAATGTGTGGATTCTTTTGATCGCCTCTTCTAGATTCTCTAAAGATGTTGCGTAAGATAAACGGATGTTATCAGGTGAGCCAAATCCAGACCCCGGTACAACCGCTACTAACGCTTCCTCTAATAACCCTGCAACAAATTGGTCCACTGATTCATAACCAGTCAATGTCGCAGCTTCCTTTACGTTAGGAAATAAGTAGAAAGCCCCTTGCGGCTTTTTACATTTCACTCCTGGTATAGAGATCAGTTTTGGATAAATAATATTTAGTCTTTCTTCAAAAGCTGTTTTCATTGTTTCTACAGCCGTTTGTGGTCCATTATAAGCTTCAATTGCACCAAACTGCGAGGTAGTTGTCGGATTAGAGGTAGAATGACTAGCAAGGTCTGTCATGGCCGCAATTAGCTTTTTGTCCCCAGCTGCATAGCCTATTCTCCATCCTGTCATAGAATGTGATTTGGAAACACCATTAATTAGAATTGTTATCTCTTTTAATTCCTGTGAAATCTCCGCAATCGTTGTATGAGTATTGTCTCCGTAAATTAATTTTTCATAAATTTCATCGGATACAATTAATACTTGATGTTTTAAGCAAATTTCCCCTAAAGCAGTCAATTCATCCTTGGTGTAGAGCATACCTGTAGGGTTGCTAGGTGAATTAAGAATAAATGCTTTTGTATTAGGTGTAATGGCTTTTTCCAGCTGTTCTGGTGTGATTTTAAAGTCTTGCTGCTCTTTACCTTCTACAAAAACAGGTACTCCCTCCGCTAATTTTACTTGTTCAGGATAACTAACCCAATAAGGTGTTGGGATAATAACTTCATCCTTAGGATTTAAAAGAACCTGAAATAATGTGTAGAGAATATGCTTTGCCCCATTCCCTACAATTATTTCAGACGGAGCATATTCAAGACCTTGGTCATTTTTTAGTTTTGTCACGATCGCTTGCTTTAGTTCCGGTAATCCCCCAGCAGGTGTATACTTTGTTTTCCCTTCATTCATTGATCTATAGGCTGCCTCAATAATATTACTAGGTGTATTAAAATCAGGTTCTCCTGCTCCAAGCCCAATGACATCCATCCCCTGCGCTTTTAATTCTTTTGCTTTTGCAGTAATGGCCAAAGTTGTGGATGGGGTTAATGTTTCAACGCGATTTGCCAAATGAATTGTCATGATAATTCCTCTCTCTACTATAAATTTTCAATTTTCCTCCACCATTTTCCAGTATCAAAATGAATATAATAATAATTGAGGTTTGACTGTTCGTCTAAATAGGATATTTCCCAAAGTGGTAAATCCTTTTCCATCCCAAGTCTTACTCCCATTATTTTTTGTGGGTTTTCTTCTTGGTTTAATTTTGCAATGGCATCCTGCTTAGATATGCCATCAGCCATTTTTTTTTCGACTATTTTTTTCCCTTTCTTTTCGGGGATCCAAACAGCAAGCTTCTCTCCAGATTTGTTTTCTCCCACAATGACATAATGTGTTTCGGTGCCATTATATAAGTAAAATTCATCGATTTTTGTTAGTTTGGCTTCCGCTCTTGCTCTTTCTTCAGCATATGCTTTCATATCCTTCACTGGAGCTCGACTTGTTTGGTAGACGTAAAGAAAGAATCCAGAAGCCAAAAGAATCGTGCTAGCTATGACAATTAAAATCCATTTTTTCATACGAGCCTTCTCACTACCATCATTCCTTTGCTTTTTTCCTTCACACAGAAAATGTCATCATATCACTTAATAAAAAGGTCATACTATTAGGTAAGCAATGTCTCCCATCATTATAACAGGAATTTTGTTGAAAAATGATGGATTTTGCGTTTTAAAAATAAATTTTAGCCCACATGATTGAGGCTGTAGCGTACTGCAGCCTCAATCAAGCCATTGCTGGATTTGATCCAGTATGACAGGTAACGATCCCCTTTCAATCGGGATCGGAGGGATGGATTGCAAAAATACCTTTCCGTAAGAAGTTGTATCTAGTCGCTTATCAAATACCACCACGACGCCACGATCCTCTTCACCTCGTATTAGTCTCCCGAATCCTTGTTTAAAACGGAGTACAGCTTGTGGTAAGGCATACGTAGTAAAAGGATTCATCCCTTTTTCCTTTATCCTTTCATATTTTGCCTCTGTCACGGGTTCATCGGGAGGTGCAAAAGGAAGCCTTACGATGATAAGGCAGGATAAATCTTTTCCAGGTATATCTACACCTTCCCAAAAGCTACTAGTACCAAAAAGAATGGCCTTGTGAAATTGTTGAAAGTTTTTAATTAACCGCGACCTACTTCCAGCTGAAATCCCCTGCGCTAAAATCGCATAATCTTCCAAACACCCTGCATCTTTTACCAAGTAATACGTCTTTTTTAACATATCATAAGAAGTAAAGAGAATTAACATTCTGCCATTCGTTACCTCGGCAATCGCCAACAGGTGGCTAGCGATCATTTCGATATCACGATCCATAACCTGACCACGAATTTCAGGTAAATCTGTAGGGATAAGGAGTTTAGCCATTTTTTCAAATTTAAAGGGAGAAGGATAGATTTTCTGAATAATCTCATCCTTTGTAAGCCCCAGTTCATATAAAAAGTAGTGAAAAGACCCTTGAATAGACAAGGTAGCTGATGTTAAAACAATCGAATTTTTTTGTTGAAATAATCGTTCTCTTAAGATAGGGCCAATTTCCGTAGGCTCGTTTCGAACCGTAATGCTATTAGGCAGTGCCTTAACATCACCTTGCAACCATAAAATATCTTCTTCAGCAGGGGAAATAAAGATGTCTTTTATCCTGCCACCAATAGCCGTCCATTCTTGAATAAAACTATTCATTTCCTCAATAAAAGCTTGTTCGGCTATAGCTAGTTTTTCTTTATGATTTTTTATTAATACGAGTCGTTCTTCCAATCCTTTTTTTATCAATTGATGTTGATCATAAACTCTTTCTGCACACATGACAATCGATTGCCATGTAAGATTTTCTTTCATTTCATTCGTAATACGGAAAAATTCTTTTCTCGTTTGCACCGTTTTATTTTCCGTTGAATTAACTAGTAATTTCCCTAATTGGGCATATAAAATATCTAACTCTTCATCCATTTGCAGGATCACCTGTTCTAACTCCATAGAATGTGTAGTCGGTGTCAATTTTTTATTTTTGATTAGTGACTCTAACGTTTTAAAGAAAAAGTCCTTTTCTAACGTTCCTAATCGACCAATCCAATATTTCACCGAATTATATTCTAATTTTTCACCAAAAGATTTTCTTGCAGTTCTCTCAAGATGATGAGCCTCATCTATTATCACGTATTGATAATTAGGAAGTATTTGCTTTTCTGTGTCCAAGAGTAACATGGAATGATTCGTAATAATAATATTGGATTGCAGAGCTTTTTCACGTGCAAAAAGGTAAAAATCTCTTGATAGCCAAGAGTCCTTTTCTTTATCCATAAACCAACCATCATGTTGAATTCTGTATCTAAACAGATGACCTCCACTGGTAAAATTGAGTTCATCTAAGTCACCCGTTTCGGTTCTTGTAAGCCAAACTAAAATTTGCATTTTAGTCAGAACGATGTCAGGGTGTTTTTCTTTTTCACGTAAGGTTTGTTCAAATTTTAATAAATGAATGTAGTGATTTCTCCCTTTTGCAATGCAAGCCTGTATTGGGAATGGAACAGCTTTAGCTAATCTCCTGATTTCATTGTTTAGTATTTGTTCTTGCATTTGCGTCGTATATGTACTAATCACAACGGGTTGTTGCTTTTCAACAGCAACATAAAGCGCAGGAATTAAATAGGCTAATGACTTTCCTGTCCCGGTTCCTGCTTCAATCACCGTATGTTTCTGATCAACAAAAGCTTCATAAATGGTATCCATCATATCAAACTGCATTTCTCTGGCTTGGAAACCATTTATATGAGGGGAGAGCAATTGGACTTTTTCTTCCTCTGTCAGTGGATATGGATGATCTTTTTTGTCCTGGTTATTTATCGGTTTACATTTCTTCTTAAGGGCAATGCCACGATGTACTTCCAAATCTTCTGCTAAATTTTCTATCTTTGCTTCTTGCTCATGTAAAAGTTCATGAAATAAGGGCCCTATATCACTCTTTAAATAAAAGGCAAGCTCCGTTAATTTTTCTAACGTAACGATAGGTAATTGTTTGACTTTTTCAATTAGCATTAACAGCAACTCTGCTGTAACTAAGGCATCACTATCAGCTTGGTGAGGACGATCATGATCAAAACCTAATACATCTGAGAGCTCTGATAATTTATAGCTTGGAGATTCCGGCATCAGAATTTTTGTTAATTCTACTGTATCAATGGCATTTGAAAAAACATTAAAATATCCTGCTTCTTCCATTTCTTTTCGTAAAAATCCTAAATCAAACAAGACGTTATGTGCAACAAAAACAGCATCGCGAAGTAACGTTTGAATTTTTCCAGCAATCTCAAAAAAATAAGGTGCATCTTCTACCATTTCATCTTCAATGCCGGTTAGTTCAGCAATAAAGGGAGGAATGGAGATCCCTGGATTAATGAAAGTTGTATACTGATCAATAATCTGGGAATGTTGAATCACGACTGCGGATAATTGAATAATGCGATCTCCTTTTTCCCACATATTTCCTGTTGTTTCTAAATCAACCACAACATATTTTTGTGACATGCTAATCTCACCTTTTTTGCATCTAGCCCATTCTTAATCTTCATCATTGTACCATATCTTTCTAAGCATAGGAAAAAACCAGTCCCTTTATTCTAAGGACTGGCAAGATATTGATCCATTAACAAAAAGTTGACTCTGGTTCATGATGAATTAATTCTTTAATTTGGTTATCCTTAGTCATAATCGCAATTTTAGGTTGATGGGATCGCAATTGATCCGTTGCAATAAGTGCATAGGAGATAATAATAATCACATCACCAGGTTGGACGAGTCGAGCTGCCGCACCATTTACACAAATGACACCAGAACCTCTTTCTCCTTCAATAATATAGGTCTCAAAGCGTGCCCCATTGTTGTTATTTACAATTTGTACTTTTTCATTTGCTACCATATCAACAGCATCGAGAATATCACGATCAATCGTGATGCTGCCAACATAATTCAGATTCGCTTCCGTCACGGTTGCTCTATGAATTTTTCCGTTCATCATTGTCCGGAACATCAAATCCCCTCCTTACTTCCCAACATTAAGAATAATATTATCAATTAACCGTGCTTTGGAAAACTGGACCGCTATCGCTAAAATCACTTTCCCCTCAATCGTTTGTAATGGCTGTAATTCTGGAAAACGAAGGAGCTCAATATAATCGATTTTCCCGCTTGTATTTTTTTCTATATAGTCATAAATTTCCCTTGTAACTTTCTCTATATTTCTTTCACCTTGGCAAATGCGTTGCTTGCCGACTTGCAAAGCCTTATATAGAGAGGGAGCTTCTTTACGCTCTAAACTAGTTAAATTCACATTTCTAGAGCTTCGGGCTAAACCATCTTGTTCCCTTACTGTATCCACAGCAACGAGTTCGATTGGAAAATCAAAATATTGAATAAGTGAATCAACGACTGCTATTTGTTGGGCATCTTTTAACCCAAAATATACCCGCTGTGGATTCACAATATGGAATAACTTTATTAAGATGGTCGCAACTCCATCAAAATGCCCAGGTCTACTTTTCCCACAAAGCTGATCCGTTCGTTGTAGTACATTTATTTTGAATGAACGTTCTTGGTCATACATTTCTGCAACATCTGGCATAAACAAAATATCGACACCAGCACTTTCAGCTAGACTTCGGTCTTGTTCGTGATTCCTTGGATAGTCATGAAAATCTTCCTGAGGTCCAAACTGTAATGGATTAACAAAAATACTCATAACCGTGAGATCATTCTCCGCAACGGATTCTTCCACTAATTTTAAATGCCCCTCATGTAAGAAACCCATTGTGGGAACAAATCCGATAGACTTTCCATTATCTTTCAATTGTTGTATCCGCTTTTGCAATGTTTTTTTGCTGGTGAAAATCTCCATTTTATTTTCCCCCATACAATAATTCGAGTTCATTTTCGTTCATCGTAAATGAATGGTGTTCAGTCGGAAACGTGCCTTGCTTTACATCCTTGATATATTCACGAAGACCCGTTTCGAAGAGTTGGTTTGTATCACAATATTGTTTGACAAACTTAGCGACACGATCAACGCCAAAATTGACTAAATCATGGAGAACAAGTACCTGGCCGTCTGTCCCATTTCCCGCTCCTATGCCAATTGTCGGAATCGAAATACTCTCGGTTACAATCTGTCCCAGTTGTTGTGGAATGCATTCAAGCACAAGGGCAAATGCTCCAGCTTCTTCACATCTTTTTGCTTCTTCTACTAAAAGGGATGCGGCTGCCGCGGTTTTCCCTTGAACCTTATACCCTCCTAACACACCGGCTGTTTGCGGCGTGAGCCCTAAATGCCCCATTACAGGGACACCGGCAGTCGTTAAAGCACGGATGATTTCAATCACCTCGCCGCCCCCTTCAATCTTAACGGCATGTGCCCCACCTTCTTGCATGAGCATGGCAGCAGATTTCATCGCCTTGTCCTTGCTAATATGGTAAGTCATAAACGGCAAATCGGCGACAATAAACGTATCCCTTGCTCCTCTTTTAACCGCTTTTGTATGATGAATCATATCCTCCAAGGTCACAGGTACAGTAGAGTCATAACCTAAAACCACCATGCCTAATGAATCACCGACAAGCAGCAAATCGACATCCGCCTTCTCAGCCAATTTGCCTTGTGGAAAATCATAAGCCGTCACCATAGCGATTTTTTCTCTCGCTAGCTTCATTTTTTGAAAATCTGTTGTTTTCTTCAATTCGTCTCCTCCTTTTTGGCGAGGATACCGTAATAAAATGCGAGATGAGGAATAAAACTTGCTAAATTAGCAAAAGAGTCCTCTGCAAATAAACAGAAGGACTCCAACATCTCTCATTCATTATTTCAGGTCCTCTGTCCCAGTCACAAAATTGGATCAAGGCAGATTAGTACAGCACGAGTACCGGTATGTAGGTACAAGAGCCATCTAAACTTATTATGATTGCATGATAGGTGGTGCAGTTCGTTTAGATACTGCCCAAATAAATTATAACAAAATCTTTAACATCTGACTATCAGTGGATGAGAATATCCGCTGAGTAAATATAATGAAGTTGTCCGCTTCTGTCGCGAATCATAAGAACTCCATCATTTGTTATTCCTTCCGCAATACCTGTTATATTCCCTCTGCTTGTTTGTGCGGTTATTGTTTTACCAATACTAACCGCATACTCTTCCCAAATAATCTTAAGTGGTGCGAAACCTTTTTCTATGTATATCAAATAATATTTCTCTAAATTTTTCAAAATATGTTGTACAACTGTTTTTCGCTTTATTTTTTTTCCAGATTCAATTAATAAAGATGTTGCTTTATCTTGCAATTCGTCAGGAAAATCCTGGCTTTCTTGATTCACATTAATTCCCATTCCTATAATTAAATATCTGATTTGATCAGCTTCTCCCTGTAGCTCCGTTAAAATACCTGTAACCTTTTTTCCGTTCAATAACAGGTCGTTAGGCCATTTAATTTCAGGTTCCAACCCGATCACATCTTCAATCGCCTTTGCAATGGCAATGGCCGCAATGAGAGTAAATTGTGGCGCTTTTTCTAAAGGTAAAGTGGGACGTAATATTAAACTCATCCAGATCCCTTTTTGTTTGGATGAATGCCATTCACGTAACATTCTTCCCTTCCCACTTGTTTGTTCCTCAGAAACAATGAGCGTGCCTTCGGGAGCACCTTTTGTTGCTTCTTGATGGGCAATCAACTGAGTCGAAGGTGTTGTTTCAAAGTGAATCACTTTTTTTCCTAATATATTTGTATCTAATCCATATAAAATTTGATTTTCAGTTAGTCCATCTGGTAAATGGATTAAACGATAACCCTTTTTTCGCACGGCTTCAATTTCAATGCCTGACTTTCTTAATTCCTCTATATTTTTCCAGATGGCAGTTCTCGAGCAACCAATCAGATCGGCAAGGCGTTGACCAGATAGATATTGACCATCTGCTTCCGCTAATGCTTCGAACATTTGTCGCTTGATGGATTTCCCCATTTCTCAACCCACCTCCGAATCATTTCCCGCTCATTTGGGATCTTTTTATTGAGAATCTCCTCTTCAAGTTGGGTAAATAATTGACTAATCCATGGGCCAGGAGTTTTCCGCGTCCATTCTAAGACATCTGTTCCAGTGATTGCCAATTGGGAACGTTCTGTAATTGGAAATTCAGCAAACTTCTCATATATTTTAACTGTTATGGCTTGAGGCTTTTCATGATGTAGAACACAAACGATCTTTTCAACCATTACAGCAATCTCCTTACCTGCTCTGTATAGTTGAATATTTGTCCAGTTATTGTCCTTGCGCCAATTTAAGAATGTTAATGCCCGTAGAAGTGTCTTCATATCCTTTGTGGGCATCTTCCATTTTTTTAATTGTTTTTGCGGCTCTTTAGCTTTTTCTAAATACAGAGCTAATAACCATAGTTCCATTAGGTCTAATCCCTCAATTGGCATATTGATGATTTGCTCTATTGTCTGCTCTTGATTAAAAATAGACGGCCAATAATCATTTAATTTTGCTTTTCTTGCTATTTTCAAAGCTCGTTTTACATGTTTTCCTTTCAAGAGTTTCTCCATTTCCAAGAAGATTCTTTCTATGGCAATATATTGGAGTAAGGGGGCTTGTTGAATTAATGCTTCTTCTGTTCTATTATCGAGTTTAAAACCAAGTTGGCTGACAAAACGCACGGCTCTCATTAGCCTGAGAGCATCTTCTCCAAATCGTTCTGTTGGGGAACCGACTGTTTTGATGCATTTCTTTTTAATAGCTTCCCTGCCGTTAAAGGGATCGATCATGACGCCCTCTTCATCCATAGCGATTGCATTGATCGTAAAATCTCGACGTCTTAAATCATCTTTTAAAGAACGAATAAATGTGACACTCTCGGGTCTACGATAATCAACATAATTGGTTTCTGCCCGAAATGTCGTGACCTCATAACCCCGCCTCTCATGGATGACTAAAATAGTTCCATGTTCAATCCCTACATCAACCGTATTAGAAAAAACGGATTTTATTTCCAATGGAGTGGCCGAAGTCGCAATATCAACATCATCAATTTCTCTTTTAAGAATATAATCTCTCACGGCACCACCAACATAGTATGCTTCATAGCCTGCAGCCTTTAGCCGTTCAATGATTGGCTTTGCCTGGATGAATAATCTGTCCATCATCATAAACTCCTTTTTTGAACATCCTTATTCTACCTTTTGGATCAGAGATTCATATAACTGCTCATATTGTTCCACAATCATATGAGAAGGGAAATATTTTTCAGGGGTAACGATCGCATTTTCGGAAAATTGATTGTACAAAGTCGGGTTCTTCAGGATTAAAATCGCTTTTTCAGCGATCGCATCTAAGTCTCCAATCTCGCATACAAAACCATTAAAACCATCCATGATCACCTCAGGTATTCCACCGGTATTCGTTCCAATACACGGTACACCGCAGGCCATTGCTTCTAATGCCACTAATCCAAAACTTTCTTTTTCCGATAAAAGTAGCATGAGGTCGCTAATCGAATATAATTCTTCTAAATGGTCTTGCTTTCCTAAAAATAATACCTTGTCCTCAATATCCAACTCTTTAGTTAAACGACATAATGTTGATTTTTCCGGTCCATCCCCGATTAGCAATAGCTTAGCTGGCGTTTCTTGGGCAACTTTAGCAAATGCTGATACGACATCATCGACTCTTTTGACCGGTCGAAAATTAGAAACATGGATTAACACCTTTTCATCTGGAAGAATGCCGTAAGCTTCTTTTAATCTTTCTGCATTCACTTTATGATAAACTCGCTCATCAATGAAATTATGAATAACACCTATTTCTTTATCAGGATGGATTAGGTCATTTGTATGCATCTTTAAGGCTTGAGACACTGCTGTCACAGCATCCGATTTCTCTATTCCAAATTTAATCGCTTCAACCAAAGTAGGATCATATCCGAGCACAGAAATATCCGTACCATGTAAAGTTGTCACAATTTTAACGTCCCGATCTACCATTTGTTTTGCTAAGATTGCACAAACTGCATGAGGAATAGCATAGTGAACATGCAGAAGATCAAGCTTTTCTCTTCTTATCACCTCAGCCATTTTACTCGCCAAAGCAATATCATATGGAGCGTATTGAAATACAGAATATTGATTGACCGATACTTGATGAAAAAATATATTAGGATGTAAAACATTTAAACGAAACGGTACGTTAGAAGTAATAAAATGAATCTCATGTCCTCTTTCAGCTAATAATTGCCCTAGTTCCGTCGCAATCACACCAGAACCACCAACAGTTGGATAACAAGTAATACCAATCTTCATGATTTCTCACCGAATACATCATTGTGTAATAATAGTGGTTTATTGGCTACAAATCCCTCCGCAAAAGGAACACCCACTTCTTTTCCGAATAATTTTTCTCTTGCTGTTACCGTTTCAATATATCCTTCTGTTAAAGGTGTTTGTACACCATTTTGTGGCATAAAAAACTGTGACTGATATGCTTGAAGAGCTTGTACCTTTTGCTCTACATGGTTTGTAATATCCACCATGAAAGTTGGTGTTGTAAAACCGTTAATCATATAGTGATATAAAAAAGCAGGTTTATGAGCCTTTGCTTCACCTGTCACCGTATATTTTCTAATGCCCGCCGAAAAAAAAGCCTCGGTCACCAGTTGCGAACAATGTTCATGGTCAGGATGCCGGTCTTTATAGTATGGTGCAAAAATAATCTTAGGTTTATATTCGCGAATCACCCGTACCATTTCTCGAATATATTTATCTGCTATGCTCAACCCACGGTCCGGAAAGCGAAGATTCAATCTTTCCTTCACACCAAGCGTATTAGCCGCTTTTTCGGCTTCTTCTCTTCTAGTGACCACATCGCCATTTGATGAAAGCTCAGCTTCCGTCAAATCACATATAACAATTTCTTTTTTCTCATTTGCCCATTTTGCCAGGGACCCACCCATCCCGATCTCGACATCGTCTGCATGGGCTCCAAAAGCAAGGACATCTATACCTTGTTCATTCATATTATTACCCCCACTATAAGAAAAAAAGATCTTGCTTTTCTTCTCGTATTGCAAAAATTGCTTTTTTATATCTATACAAGAATATGCTCTAAACCATAGACTAAAGAATCCAAAGACATAATCGTTTCGACAGAAACTTTTACACCTGACATAAACGAAGCACGATTATAAGAATCATGACGTAGAGTAAGGGTTTGTCCTTCCGCCCCAAATAACACCTGTTGATGAGCAACAAGGCCTGGAAGACGAACACTATGAATTCGCATTCCATCGTAGTTCGCACCTCTTGCCCCTTCGATTGTTTCTTTTTCATCTTCATGCCCTTGGCGATGAGATGGGCGATTTTCTTTGATCATTTCTGCCGTTTTTACCGCAGTTCCCGAAGGCGCATCTAATTTCTGATCATGATGCATTTCCATAATTTCAACATCTGGAAAGTATTTCGACGCCATTTGTGAAAATTTCATCATTAAAATGGCTCCAATAGCGAAATTAGGAGCAATGATACAGCCTAGTCCTTTTGCTTCTGCTAAGCTTTTCAGCTCTATTAATTCTTCTTGGGAAAATCCAGTTGTACCGACAACAGGTCTAACACCATAGGTTAAAGCCGTTTTTGTATGTAAATAGCCAGTTTCAGGTGTCGTTAAATCAATGAGCACATCAGCTTGCTCATTTTGCAAGCATTCTTCTATATCTGTGTATACCATTACCTGGGATTTTGATGTTTCTAAAATATCCGCTAACTTCATTCCATTATGTTTATGATCGATTACTGCTACTAATTGGAAGTTTTCTGTATCTTCTACAAGTTTGACTGCTTCTCTTCCCATTCTTCCCCGTGGTCCTGCCACGACAATCTTAATTACATCAGTCATTGTATTTCCCCCTCTTTTTTTGTCCATCTATCTTTATCTCTTGTATTAAACTTATTCATCACTCGATCGTGAGCGGTTTGCAAATCAATCTCTAACGAATTAGCCATGCATATCAAAACAAATAATACATCTCCTAATTCTTCCTCTACTGTTTTTTCTTCTTCCGAAGACTTCTTTGGCTTTTCACCATAATAATGATTAATCTCGCGGGCTAGTTCACCTAACTCTTCCGTTAATCGAGCTGTTAAAGCTAGTGGACTAAAATATCCTTCTTTAAATTGGCTGATATAATCATCTACCTCTTTTTGTAGCTCTTGTATTGTCTTTTGATTATGCATATGTATCAACCTTTCCAACAATGATCACTATTTAAGCCTGAGCGTTTCTATTTATGGTTATGGAAGCAGACAAAGGGTATGGATTAAGTAAAACAATTTAGGATGCTTCACTTTATATTATCGAATTCTTTTTTTATATACAAATATTACCGCTTGCGTAAGGTTATATGTGATCCTGTTTGCTATACTAAGGGCAGAGTGGTTATAATAAACTGTTTTACATACTATAAGCATATAGACTTCAATTTGATGTTTGGAGGCAAAAATCGTGTTTGGAGTAAAATTTAAAAACGTGCTGTTTATTTTGGTCGGCGCAGCAATCTTCTCATTTGGACTTGTTCATTTCAATATGCAAAATAATTTAGCGGAGGGGGGATTTACTGGAATCACTCTTTTGCTGTATTTTGTCTTTGGTATCGATCCATCTATCTCCAACCTTGTATTGAATATTCCAATATTCCTTATTGGGTGGAAGCTACTTGGACCGAGAACATTCATTTATACGGTTCTTGGTACAGTTGCTGTTTCTGTTTTTTTATTTATTTTTCAAAGATTCCATTTTGCTATTCCTTTAAACAATGATATGTTTTTAGCTGCTTTATTTGCTGGTGTTTTTATTGGGATTGGCTTAGGGATAATCTTTCGATACGGTGGAACGACCGGTGGTGTCGATATTATCGCTCGACTATTTCTGAAATATAAAGGTTATAGTATGGGAAAAACCATGTTCATGTTTGATGCGATTGTGATTACCGTATCGTTATTAACGTATTTAAATCATATTCAAGCAATGTATACCCTTGTAGCCGTTTTTGTAGCAGCAAAAGTAATTGATTTTATTCAAGAAGGTTCCTATGCGGCAAAAGGTGTATTCATAATATCTGAGAATCAACATGATAAAATTGCCAGTGAGATTTTAATACGAATGGGACGTGGGGTAACCGTTCTAAAAGGATACGGATCATTTACAAAGCATGAGAAAGAAATTCTCTATTGTGTTGTTGCCCGTAACGAAATCGTCCATTTGAAAAAGATCGTCAATGCTGTTGACCCCATCGCTTTTGTTTCTGTCACAACAGTTCATGATGTGATGGGAGAAGGCTTTACTTTGGATGAGAATAAAAGGCCGCTCGATGTATAACCCGCAAAATCTGATAAGAGCATCCTTCTTAACCCCCTAGACACGGAAAAAACCTATCCCGCTATGGGAAGGTTTTTTCAAATTTATTAATCAAACACAATCGTTTTATTACCTGTTACAATCACACGGTCCTGCAAATGCCATTTTACCGCACGGGCTAGTACACTTCTTTCGATATTTTTTCCGATTTTCTTTAATTCTTGTACTTGATCACGGTGATTAACTCGTTCTACTCCCTGCTCAATTATCGGGCCCTCATCTAGATCATTTGTTACATAATGCGAAGTTGCACCGATTAATTTAACTCCACGGGCAAAAGCTCTTTCATACGGTCTCGCACCAATAAATGCAGGTAAAAATGAATGATGGATATTAATGATTTGTTTTGGATAATGGGAAACAAAATTGGGAGTTAAAATTTGCATATATCTTGCTAAGATAATTAACTCTATTCCATGCTCCTCTAAAATCTTTAACTGTTTTTCTTCAACTTCATTTCGAATTTCCTTATTCGCCGGAATATAATAAAAAGGAATCCCAAGTGACTCGGCCAATTCTCGTGAATCCTCATAATTACTAATGATACAGGAGATCTCCATCATTAAATCGCCGTTTTGCCATTCCCACAATAACTCCCTTAAGCAATGTGGTTCCTTCGATACAAAAATGGCGGTCTTTTTGAGAGAACTTACATAACGAAATTCATATTTCATATTAAAACGAGAACCAATCTCAGCAAACTCTGCTTCTATCCTTGCTTTTTTCTCTGTTAATCCTGGGCAAGCAAATTCCATGCGGATAAAAAAGGTTCCCCCTAAAGGATCTTCGGAATATTGGTTAGATTCAAGAATGTTTGCACCATGGTTTTGTAAGAATGTTGAAACAGCTGCAACAATCCCTGGCTGGTCTGGACACTTAATAAGTAGTCTTGCCCGATCTAAATTATTTTGACGATATTCTTCTAATGTTTTTCGATAGTCTTTTAGCATTTAGTACCCCTCTAACTGTAATCTTATTTAAAGTATTTTAACAAAAAACACAAAAAGCGCAAGACACCAGTATCTATATTTATTAGATCACAAAGAAAAAACCCGGAATCTCCGGGTTAAATAGAGTAACTAGTCTCTAGAACTACTTGTATAAATGAGGATCATCCGCAATAGTTCAAGGACTGCAACAGCCGTCGCAGCTACATAAGTCATAGCAGCAGCACTTAGAACCTTCCTTGCATCGCGTTCCTCCTCATTACTAATTAGCCCTAGAGTCACAATTTGGTTCATTGCTCTTGAAGAGGCATTGAATTCAACAGGCAAAGTCACAATTTGGAATAAGACTCCTACTGCCATCAGAATGATCCCTACAAGCATTAACTTAGAAAGCGTGGTAAAAAATAAACCGATTAGAATAAATACCCATGCCATGTTGGAGCTAATATTTACCAGTGGTACTAAAGCATGTCGGAAGCGTAATGCCGCATAGCCCTCTTTATCTTGGATAGCATGTCCAACTTCATGAGCGGCGATAGCAGCACCAGCAACAGAATGCTTACGGTAGTTTTCTGAAGAAAGATGAACGGTTTTTGTCATCGGATTATAATGATCACTTAAAACACCTTTGGTTTCTACAACAGCTACGTTTGAAAGCCCATTGGCATCCAAAATCCTTCTAGCTACTTCTCCTCCACTCATCCCTGCAGATGTTGGAACTTTTGAAAAGCGAGAATAGGTACTCTTCACTCTCATTTGCGCCCAAATCGGTATTAACATAATAATAACCAAATAAATTAGATACGGTCCTAGTCCCATTTATATCCTCCATATCAAGTTGAGATTATCTCTATTTTATTCTAAAGGACAAGAATGGTCAATCATTTAGATCTTACGTTTTTTTGAACTTTTCTTGAACTTTTTTTCTCCTCTATATTGTCTCCAACTTACATAAGATAAAGTCGTGACAATAATTCCCCCTGTCATCATGATGACCCACCAAATCGAGGGATCTGTATCATCTTTTTGAGCTCCAGAAAAAAGGCTTTTAAGTTCTTTTTCAATTTGGTCTAATTCTTTTAACCAGGTCTGTTCTGCAAAGGAAGAACGATATCGATCGATGTAGGTGATTTTAGAATCTACTTTTTGGACTTTCTCAACAGACAGATCAATTTTCAAACTCGGCTGGATCATAGCGTATTTTGTCAGAAAATCATTTAATTCTTCGTTATATAAAACTGTATCCCCTTCCAAGGCGGCATTCTTTACATTTTGGAAAGAATCCATAATGGTATCTTCCATACCAAACCATAATGGTTGA
Source organism: Lederbergia ruris (assembly GCF_018332955.1). NCBI lineage: Bacteria > Bacillati > Bacillota > Bacilli > Caryophanales > Bacillaceae > Lederbergia > Lederbergia ruris. Next base: position 22,125 of record NZ_BORB01000005.1, on the reverse strand, counting down.
TATTGAGAGGTGATCGCATCTGTCGCCAAGCGAAATGCTGTTACCTGTTTGACTCTATCTTCATGACTTAAAGTAACGCTCGTTAATGCTTTTAATGCCTCATGATGAACAGCCGTGACTACACGTAATTCATCCATGGTTAATTTGTTCGATGAAGGACCTTGCTTCGCAAAAATCTCTCCAAATTGCTCTAATAGATTCTTCGCTTCCTCGAATCGGCCAAATTTTGTTAATTGTAATGCCTCATCGGCTAAATGATTCAGTTCTGTCATTGTCGATTGCGGTTTCGCCATTACGGAGTGGCTAAAAAAGATTGTGCAAACGAACAGAAGGATAATAACTCTAAATTTCATACCTTGTCCCTCCTCATACTACTGTTAACTGTATGATAAAAAGGACAAGAATAGACCTTTATAGGAATGAAATTTAATAAATAGTAAGCGTTCGATTTTGTTGATATCGACGAGCGAAGTAACATGCGATGGCGATGGTAAGAATACTTAACCAGAACGTAAAATAACCAATATGGCTAATATATCCCTCTAACCCAGGATAGTTTGGGTACTGCATGTACACGTAATCAATCACATCATTATGCAAGGTCCAAATGGCAGCAATGGCTATATGCCACCATTTCATTTTATAAAACACACCGTACAGTAATCCTTGAACAGCCATCGCCCCATGTGAAATAATCAGCATATACCCTTCCCAGGGAAGATTCCCTGTAACTTTTAAGGTCAAAATATTCATAACTACAGCCCAAACTCCATATTTAACAAGGGTAATTAAGGCAAGAGCTTCAAAGAATGGCCAATTTCTTTTTAAAAGAAAGGCAAATAAAACAAAAACAAAGAATAGACTTGCAGTTGGACTATCTGGAACAAATGGAATAAAAATAGTAGGCGTTTCAGACAATTGATATCCATACCAAATATAACCATAAACTGTTCCCAAAATATTAATAATCAATAACATCCATAAAAATAAGCGGTTTCTTAAAATAAGATATAAAAAGCTCACTAGCGATATTCCTCCGAATGTTTAGTGTAACAGAAAGAAAGCCGGCTACCTAGCCGGCTTTAACGAATTACTTATTCTTCTTCACTTTTCAAGTTTGCAATAAAGTCAGCAAGCTTATCGAGATCCTCGTCTGAACCATCGAATTGGTCAGCAGGCATGGTGCCAATTCCGTTATGAGCAATGTCTTTCACTTCATCAACTGAATGACCCGTATCTACTAGCGCTGGTGCAGCAGGACCACCCTCTAGATTTTCCCCATGACAATTTATACAACTTTGGTCTGCATATACTTTATATCCTTCTGCTTCTTTGTCAATTTCAACATCTACTTTTTCTTCGATTGCTCCTTGAGCTTTTGCTGCTGCCCAGTCATGGTTTGCAGCTGCTTCCCAAGTAAGATAGAAAACTGCCGCAAAAGCTAGTAGCATAAAGCCAGTTGCAAAAGGTCTTTTAGACGGACGGCGTTCCGGACCACGATCAATAAATGGAGCAAGAATAAGTGCGCCAAAAGCAAGTCCTGGAATGACTAATATACCTAAAATATTATAAGGTCCTGAAGTATAAGTATATTTGATTAGCTGATACAAAAACATGAAATACCAATCAGGTACAGGGATATATCCCGTATCTGTGGGATCAGCAATTCTTTCTAGTGGACTTGGATGAGCCACAGTTAAACATAAAAATCCAATCAAGAAAACGGCCCCGACTAGCCACTCTTTCAAAAGAAAGTCCGGCCAGAAAGCTTCCGTTTTTCCCGGATATTCGGAATAGTCTTTTGGTAAATTCGACTTTCGTGTTGCCGAAATACGGGAATCACCAACAAATTTCATTCCTTTTCCACGATGCATTCTGTCCCCTCCTTTATGTGCATTTGGTAATATTTTTTACAATGGTCCAGAAATACCTTGTCTCCGGATCATAATAAAGTGAGCTGCCATTAAGGCGATAAGTGCAGCTGGTAGGAAAAATACATGGATTGCAAAGAAACGTGTTAAAGTTTGCGCCCCAACAATGGTAGGGTCTCCAGCAATTAACGTTTTCAAATGCATTCCCACAAGTGGAACAGATTCAACAATATCTAGCGTTACTTTTGTCGCAAACAATGCCTTCATATCCCAAGGAAGCAAGTAACCTGTTAAGCCAAGGGCAAGCATAACGAAAAAGATAAGCACACCAACTACCCAGTTAAGCTCACGTGGTTTTTTGTAAGCTCCTTGGAAGAATACGCGCAATGTATGTAAGAACATCATGACAATAACCAAACTAGCACCCCAATGGTGCATACCACGAACAATTTGTCCGAAAGCAACTTGATTTTGCAAATAAAATACGGATTCCCAAGCGTTTTTAATATCAGGTACATAATACATAGTTAAAAACATACCTGAAAGAATTTGTATAACGGTTATGAAAAATGTCAATCCGCCAAAACAGTAAACAAAAGCAGAAAAGTGGTGAGCCGGGTTTACATGCTCTGGCACTTCATGATCTGCGATGTCTCTCCATATCGGCGTAATATCCATACGCTCGTCAATCCAGTCGTACATTTTATTCAGCAAGATATTAGCCTCCTTTACTATTTTTTGACGAATGGATTTTCAATAGGTGTTCCCAGCATCAAAAAGCCATCTTTTTCTTGTGTTGGATAAGCATCCAATGGTCCTCTCGGTGGAGTCCCTGGAACGTTCTTTCCATTCTTTTCATAGAGGCCACCATGGCAAGGGCAATAGAACATATCGGGATGTTTATCGCTCCCTTTCCAGTTAACCGTACAGCCTAAGTGTTTACAAATTGGTGAAAGCGCAACAATCTCGCCGCTATCATCCTTGTAAACCCACGCCGAATTCGTAACTTTTGATTCATACCAAGCATCAACTTGATCATATTCAAAATCGACACGGACTGGTTCAGCCGTTATATCGGCAATTTTCTTATCCGTCATTTTGAAATCACCAGATGCTTTCACTTGCAAAACTGGATCAATGGCAAAACGAAGCATCGGCATTAACATTCCGGCTGCCATGAAGCCACCAACTCCGGTAAGCGTATAGCTTAAAAATTGACGTCTTGTTACAGGATTCTTGCTCATCCTTATCCCCCCTCTGTCAGTAAGGTAAGTCCAACGGACAATTCATGCACATTATTCAAACTAGGACATCATTATGATATATCAATAAACGCGAGAGGTCAATCATATAGGAAGGCAAACATTGTCAACAATGTGGCAAATTCGTCACATTTTAAAAAAGGATAAGAAATTATAAATTTGAGCTCATGCTGGATCCAGCTCCAGCGCCTAGCGACTAGCAAATTTACGTCTTCTTCCTACGATAAGTCAACATCAGTTCGCTTTTCAGTGTCTAGCTGCAGGCGGTAGGGGCTCGAGGTCAAATAACCTGGAATCCTGGAAGGGAAAGAACGCCCTTCCAGATTCCAGAACATTTGCTTGTCGCCCCTGAACAACCGCCTTCCGCTTTTCGTGGCTCACTGTGTTTCCTTTATCTCAGGCCAACAGGATGTTGGTCAGAACGGCGTTGCGCCAGGACGGCGCGTCTTTAGCCGTTCAACTTTATTACCTTAAATTTGTACGTCGCTGAACAGGCGCTTGCGCTTTTCTTATTATCCCCAATTTTTAATCATTTTAGGAATCAAAGTTTTTAATTGATCTTCCATTGCTGCATGTTTATATTTTTCTTCCATATGTTCAAGAGGAATGCTAGGGACATAAAAAAAAGATCCCAATTTTTCTTCTCCAAGAGAGCTCCAACGTTTATCTGCTGTTAAAAAGAAAACGTGAGCGAAACCGCCTTCCTTTGCACGAGTTCTCCAACTTGATAATAAATCCCACTCAGCCTCTGGCTCGCGAAGATATGTAAACGCCGGGAATAAAACCAATCTTCCTTTAAACTGCCTTTCAAGATGCATAGAAAGTAATTGAATAAACTCACCTTGCTCTGCCGCTCGCTTCATATTCGATTCAAACTCTACGGGCAATACAGGAATAAGAGCCGTATCCACATACTCTTTTTCGCGAATAAAAAGTTCAATATCTTTCACATTCCATTTCAAAAAATAACCCTCTTTTCTAATATGTTCTTGTTTGTATCTTATCATTCATATTAATTGCTTGTACAGGATTAGGCATGATGTTCTAATCCATTCCATAAAATTAAATTACATGAACAACTAAAAACCTTCCCTTAAGGAGAAGGTTTAGAATTCTGCAAGTTATTTAACTGTAGAACAAGCTGTTCAAATTTGACCTTATCTCGTTGATCTAAGGCAGCATCAATTTCTTTTTGTAATTTTTCTTTTTGGTGCAACAGGATACTTTGAGTCAAAAAGTCCTCCGCATACTTTTTATCCTTCTCCGATAACAACACTTTTGTTTGTATATATGGATTTTCTTCCAACACAGCAGCATATTGATAAGATAAATGAGCTGCCCTAAAATTAATCTGAATATAAATTTCTTCATCACGATTTAATCTAATATCATGAAAGGATTTTTCCGCATCTGTCGTCATAATGTTTTCTTTATAGAAACGAAAAGGCACTTCTCTTGAACAATGCGTAGACATGACGAGCCCCCTAGGGCAAAATTGTGCATCTTCAACGAAATGAACTTTTTGCAGAAGTTGCTCATGACTCATTAGATAATTTAGAATCCAAACGGACTCCCTTCTTTTTAATTGATAACGATTTAGAAACCAGCGGATAAATTCCTTCTTCTCGTTGACAGATACAGGGGTTTCCATTTAATATCCCTCCTCTGCGATTCAGACTATTCTTCATTCAGTCTTTCCAAAATAGAAATCCATTCCTCATTTGTTGGTTCTTTCTTTGCTAATCGCTTAAACACACTAACTGCTTCGGATTTTCTTCCTTCCTCTAACAAAAAGTACCCATAATCTTTTAAGAAGTCCTGATTATTTTTAAAATCATTATATGCAAGTTCATACTGTTTTAATGCTTCTTTATATTTTTCCGTCGCTTGAAAGCTTATAGCCGAATCCCAATGGAATTGTGGTTCGACACCACCTCCTTGAATAAACAGTTCTGATATTTCCAGAACATCCTCATATCTTTCTTGGTGGAGTAGGAGTTTATTTAAAGTTGTAGCAGCTTCAATAAATTCAGGGTCTAATGCAAGGGCATTTCTAAAATAGTTCTCAGCTTGAAGCTCATCCCCAACTTTTAATGAGAGTTTTCCAGCATAAAAAATAAGATCTTTGTTAAATTCATCTAGTTCAATACCCGCTTGCACAGCCTCTAGTGCTTCATCTAGTTGCTCCTCGTGTTCGAAACTTTTGGCTAAGTAAAGATAAAGAGAATGATAATCGGGGTCCAGTTCCCTTAGCTGTTTAAATGCTTTAATGGCCAATAGATATTGTCCCGCTTGAAAAGATGTAAGCCCGTAGCCGAAAAGTGTGTTTGCCTCTATTTTTCGATCCAATGCTTTTTGATAAAATGGTAAAGCTTCCTCAAATGCTCCTCCCGCACTTAAAGCTTCTGCCATGCGAGAGTGAACATTCATACCCGCAAATTCGAGCTCTCCCTTTTCCAAAAGGAGGGAATAATATCTAGAGGCTTCTAGGAAGCGACCTTGAGTCATATACAACTCCCCCAAAGCAAAATCAATGACAGATTCATGGGGCAAAAGTTCTTTTGCAAGCAAAAGTTTATGTTCACTTACTTCGTATAACCCCTGCATTTGGTATAAATCAGCTTCGATTAAAAGTGCAGCACCGTATTCAGGGTCATCTGATGTTATCGTCTCTAAATATGCATAAGCCTGTTCATCGTCATTCATTTCAATGCTTAATTCTGCTAAGCGTAGTTTGAGTTCACTTTCATCTGGATAGGCTGTTAATAAACTTTCATACAATTCCTTGGATTCAGATAAGTATCCAAACCTTGCCAATTCCTCAGCTGATAATAATTTTTCCTCATCTGTTCCTTTTGAAATAACTAGTTCTAATTGTTTTTCAGCTTCTACAATATTTTCTTCTTGTAAGTATTGAATCATTCGCTCTGCTGCATTCACTATAAAATTCCTTTCTAATCAGTACTTATTCAAAAAGTCCAGTTTGATGAATCGCAATTTCCTTACCAAAACCAGGACGAAAGATTGGATTTTGGTTCATAATCACAAACTCACCATTGTTAACAGAGATATGAGGAATGATTTTGTTATCATTCCAGGCTGAATCATGTTCTTGTTTTTCTTGTTTTAAAATAAGGTTATAATTAATTTCGCCACCCGCTTTCAAAACTCCTTTTTTCGGATACAAACCGATTTTCTTAAGAATGTCGAGGTTTAAAGGCTTGTTTATAGGTAGGGGTTTTGGCAGATGATTGATCTTTTCATTCTGAAGAATGTCACACCACTTTTTTAATAAATATCTTTGTTGTAAAGGTTTCACCACACTAGAAACATCAGGAATGAGTAGTGGTTTATTAGGATAAGCAGCTTCCCGTATCCATCCCCAGGGAATTCCCTCTAATTCTTGAGCATTATCCAATTCTATAAATAGTGCAGGGATCGTCTCTCTATTACACATTTGAATAATTTTTTGGGTCAATATATTCGCCTTTAATTTGACACCTAATACATAATCAATCGGACTATTCAAGAGTTCTAATCGCTTTTTCTCTAGCTTTTCTATAAATTGATGCTGATACTGGATTGCAAAATCAGTCAATATACAGCCACAGCCTTTTAACAAATATTCTCGTGAAAAATACGTTTTAAATGTTTCGAAGGAAAAACTAGGAATGTTTGGAGAATAAAAAACAAATGAAGGCGTAAGAAAAAAAGCTTGTACATTTAATTTCATCACATTAAATTTTGGTGGTGAGTAACCAATATAGCGTATTTCATTTTTTTGAACAAGTAGAGAGATTTTTTTAATTTGGTTATCAACTAAGAAAGTCACATCTTCCATAAAATAGTGCATTGATTCCTTCCTTTCTGTGAAGAGTGGATTCACAAAAAAGCTACTTATCACAAACTATGCTTGATTGGAAGGAATCATGCGAAAACTTCAATTACCTTTTTTTGAACACTTTCTTTTATGATTTTCTTTGTAATTGTGTTGTTAAAATGAATTTCTCATAGGTTTTTTTTAATTGATCTTCCGCTATTTCTTTTATAACTGGTTGGCCAATCTTTTCTAGCAATATAAATCTTGGTTTGTTGGCAAATGATTTTTTATCTCTTTTCATGGAAGTGATTGCTTTATCAAAATCGAATTGGTTCGAAATTTCCAATTGATACCCTAACGTTCCTAGCCATTGTTCAAAACGATGTATATCTACAGCAAGACCCGTTTCAGATTCACTGAGATATAAGGCATATACCAACCCTGTCATAATCGCCTCACCATGTGTCACCGTTCCATAACCAGCATTAGCTTCAATTGCATGACCTAATGTATGTCCAAAATTCAAAACAGCACGAAGCCCATTTTCTCGCTCGTCCTGATGGACAACATTTGCCTTTATCTCGATTCCCCGCTTTAATATATAGCCTAAATCTTGCTTGCTAATTTTTGTTAAGTCCGTAATAGAATTCATTAAAAAATCAAGAAGTTCTTTGTCAGCTATGAAAGCATGCTTGACCACTTCAGCAAAGCCCGAACGAATTTCTGATAATGGAAGTGTATCTAGAAAATCGGTGAAGTAATAAACACCTTCAGGCTGATGAAAAGCTCCGACCATATTTTTACCGAGAGGGTGATTAATTCCTGTTTTTCCACCGACAGCACTATCATGCGCTAATATTGTTGTCGGAACTTGTATGAAACGAATCCCTCTCATAAAAGTTGCTGCAACAAAACCCGCTAAATCCCCAACAGCTCCTCCGCCAAAAGCAATGATACAAGATTTTCGATCAAGACCATTGTCCAACGCAAATGTAAGGGCCTCCTCGTAAACAGAGAACTGTTTTGCTTTTTCACCGACAGGCACCTTATAGACACAATATTCAACCACTCCGGATAAATAAGATTTCAATTCGCCCAAATGTAAACGACCTACCGTGAAATCTGTCATAATAAGAATCTTTGTATAATCTGCCTTTTCTAAATGATCCGTAAGTGTTTGGAGGGCCTTTTCACCAATGAAAACAGGATACGTCTTTGATGTGGTTTGAATATGGATCAACATATTTCTCTCCTCCTTTATTAATCTTCTTTTTCAAAATCTTTTTTTCTATATTTACAAACAATAACCCATGTATAGCGAAGAGCTTACACTTTCTTGTAAAAAAATGTATCCTCCACCTCTAATCCATATTGCCCTGGATTAAAGATTTGTTCTGTACTACCGACAAAAAGCACTCCACCTGGAGCAAGTGCTTGCGAGAATTTCTGATATAAGATATCTTTTGCTTCCTCTGTAAAGTAAATAAGAACATTTCGACAAATGATCAGATGATAGCCAGAACCAAAAGGATCGGACAAAAGATTCATCTTCTTAAATTGAACTGTTTTCTTTATATCATTGCTGATCTTATAAACAGACCCATCTTTGACAAAATGCTTCTTTTTATCTTCAGTTGGCATTTCAGCAAGAGAACGTTCTGCATAAATTCCATGTCTCGCTCTTTCAAGTGCTCCTTCATCTATGTCTGTCGCAAGGATAGAAATCTGAGGCATTGACATAAACCGAGATAAAATCATAGAGATTGTATAGGGTTCCTCACCAGTTGAAGATGCTGAACTCCAAATTTTCAATGAGCGATTTTCCTTTAGCAAACGGGGCAATATTTTATTTTCTAATGCTTCCCATCTACTTCTATTCCGATAGAACTCCGTCACATTGATTGTCATCCTATCCAAAAATTCTTGTAAAAGTTCTTGATCCCGGTCTAAATTTTTAAAGAACTCCTGAAAAGATTGAAATCCCTTCTTTTGAAAAAGGGAGGTAAGCCTTCTTTTCATTTGTGCTTCCTTATACAAAGACAAGTCAATTCCCGTCTTCGATTTCATTAATCTAATAAAATTCTCATAATCTTGATTCAAGTTTTTCCCCTCGTCTATCTATGTATAATCAGATTAAAAAGCCCCCTGTAATGAAACAGGCGGCATTAGATTAATAAATCCAATTATTTATTAGCTTTGAATATTCTACAAGCTCTTCTTCTTGGAAGAAAAGTTTTATTTCTCTTTCGGCGCTTTGCACAGAATCAGAGCCGTGAATAATATTTTTCCCAACAATTAAACCGTAATCTCCACGGATTGTACCCGGTGCCGCTTCTTGGGGATTGGTCGTCCCCATCATTTGTCTTGCCGTTGCAATGACATGCTCTCCTTGCCAGACCATCGCAAACACCGGCCCAGAGGTAATAAATTGAACGAGGTCCGAAAAAAAAGGACGTTCTTTATGTTCCTCATAGTGTTTTTCTGCTAGTTCTTCAGAAATCGACATTAGTTTTGCACCAACTAATTGAAAGCCCTTTGATTCAAAGCGCGATACAATATCTCCAATCAAGCCTCTTTGAACACCATCAGGTTTTACCATTAAAAATGTTTTTTCCATATTTATTTATCCCCCCGCAAAAAATCGATTACAATTGACAAAACTTATCAAAATAATATCATTCTTTCCTATTATTGGCAATCCTATCAAAATTTTCTCTTGCCGATATATTTTGCAATGTCTTGTAACATTTTTTTGGCGGAGTTTGCGGGAAGATCACGAAGTAAAACCAATGCTTTGTTCAAATATTTTTGACTTAAATCATATGATTTATCGATTGCATCGGAATTATTGATTTGGCTAATAATTTGTTTCATTTCCTTTTTATCAATATTTTCACTGACCTTTAAAATTCGCTCTCGAAGCTGCTTATCTTCCATCGCATATAGGACAGGTAAAGTAATATTCCCCTGTCTTAAATCTTCTCCGGCAGGTTTGCCAAGGGTTTCTTCTGTAGCCGTAAAGTCAAGGATATCGTCAATGATCTGGTAAGACATTCCAATACAGTAGCCAAACCGATAAAGGGTTCTATACGTTTTTTCATCTGCACCCGCTGATATAGCACCAAGCTCACAACTCACAGCGATTAATAAAGCTGTTTTCCGCTTTATCCGTCGTAAATAATCCCGAATATTTTGATCAAATCGATATTTATCTTTAATTTGTTCAATTTCTCCTTTACACACTTCAACAATTGCTTTTGCTAAAATACGATGTGCAATCGGCTCTTCAATATTCGTCATATAATCGAGTGATCTTGCTAACATATAGTCACCGGTGTACATTGCAACCCTGTCATTCCAAGTATAGCTAATCGTCGGGCGACCTCTTCTTATATCCGCTTCATCAATCACATCATCATGAACTAAAGAAGCCATATGTATCAGTTCTAACGCAATGGCTATATTTTTAACAGTATGTATCTCATAGGTCCCGAATTTAGCACATAGGAGAACAAAGATCGGGCGAATTCGTTTCCCCCCAGCTTTTAATAATTGAATAGACGCCTCCTGCAGTAAATCAATATCGGAATGAATCGACTGTTCCAATTCATTTTCAATCAATTCTAAATCTGCTTTTAAGGGAGAATTTATTAAATTAAGTTTCATTTCATTTCCACCTGGGTCATTATTTCTTTTTTATTCCGATATGGGCCGCCGCTACTCCGCCGGTAAAGGATTTGTATATTACATCCACGAATCCTACTCTCCAAAACAATTGTGCCAATTGATTCATTCCCGGAAAATCTCGTGCCGATTCTTGTAGCCAAGAATATTCTTTAAAGCTTTTCGCCAAGAATTTGCCCATCAGCGGCATCAAGAAGCGAAAATAAAAATAATAGGCTTGCCGGTACACCGGGAGATTCGGTTGAGATGTTTCAAGGCATACGGCCATCCCACCTGGCTTTAAAACTCGTTCCATCTCTTTTAGCACTTGCACATAATCAGGTACATTTCTTAACCCAAAACCAATTGTCACATAATCAAACTGATTATCTTCAAAAGGGAGTTCCATTGCATTTCCCTGAATAAGTTCAATATTTGCTAATTGCTCGGCCTTTATTTTTTCCTGCGCTACTTGCAACATATTATGACTAAAATCAAGTCCGAATACTTTCCCTTCAGTCCCTGTTGCTTTTCCAAGAGCGATGGTCCAGTCCCCTGTACCGCAGCATAAGTCCAAACAAGCTTGTCCAGGCTGGACATTCATTTTTTTCATGGTTTCCCTACGCCATTTTTTATGCTGTTGGAAACTTATAACAGAATTCATTTTGTCATAATTTTGATAAATATTTTCAAAAACACTATGAACATGCTCTTCTTTTGGTTGTACCATTATCTTTCCTCCACCCGCGGGCTTGAGAGATCTATGTAATGACTATTCATCTGATTCAATCGTGTTTCCACAATTGAAGGTAAGTTAGGTAAGGATATCATCATATCTTCAAGCTTCTTTTTTGATTCTGTAGCATACTTAAAACAGAGACTTTCAAGCTCAGTTATTGTCGGAACATGAGGCAGGAAGCAATTTTCTAGGCTTTTGAAAAAGAGATTTTTTTTGCCCAGCTTCATCATTTTGATTTCGTTTAACAATTTTTTTAAGAATAGAAATTCCTCGATTAATTCATTATAAAGACATGATTGATTAAAATGACCACTAAACTTCGTAAGAAGGATGGATTCTACTTGTTTTATGCTGTTCATAAATAGATGACTGTTTCCCTCACCCATCTGAAAAATATTTATTTTTTGTTCATTGATAATCTTAATCGCATCTGCTAAGTCTTTGATTAACTCTATATTTTGGTATCCTGCTAATAGACTATAGTAAAGGCCACTATAGTAGTCACCGGCCAATACCTTTAATTGCTTTTCTTTGACAGATGTCAGCTCGCGTTCTGTTACCTTCTCATGCATATCAATTGCATAATGAGCAAGCATGGCGGCAGAAATATATGTATCCATTTCCTCTGTTGAAATATCTGCATTTCGCAAAGAATAGGCCAAAAAAAGGATTCGATCTTCATCAATCACCGACGGTTTTACGTATTGACTGAAATAAGGATGAAAACTCTTTTTTTCAACCCTTTTCTTTAAGTTATGAATTTGTTGCTCATAATCAAAAACCGCCATAAATTAAGCCTCATTTCTATCACATTAATCAATATGTTCCTTTGTGCACAAATTTTATTATAACATAATGGTATGGTGTATGGCGATTGTCTATAAAGAAGCTACTTAGATCTTTCACTATTTATTTCACCGAAAGCCGTTAAAATCTTGGCTTCTCCTCTAACCTTTATAGCAGAAGTATGTTCAGTAAATTGAGCGATCATTACTTCCCCTTGATCTAGTTTTTCAGCATGATGGAATTTTGTATCCGAACCTCTTGTTAATCCAATCACATTCACACCGTCTTCTAACGATTTAATAATAATAAAATCCGATTGTTCCTTCAATCATTACACCCCTTAGTTTTTTACTTATCAAGAGCCCATCGTAAAATCATCTTCATAAAATATCAGTTATTTTACTGTACATAGTAACACAAATGATTTGCACATAAAAAGGAACTGCCTAAATAGGACAGTTCCCTCCTACATTCTTTCTCAAGAATGTATGTAAAAAATATTATTTGACAGCATCTTTTAATGCTTTACCTGGTTTGAAAGCTGGTACCTTGCTAGCTGCAATTTCAATTTCTTCACCGGTTTGTGGGTTTCTTCCTTTACGAGCCGCACGTTCGCGCACTTCAAAGTTTCCGAAACCAATCAATGCTACCTTATCGCCATTAGCCAATGTATCTTGAATAGATTGGAATACGGCATCAACCGCTTTAGTTGCATCCTTTTTGGAAAGCTCAGCTGCTTCAGCAACAGAATTGATAAGTTCAGTTTTGTTCATGCCATTCACCTCCTCCTAAGAAATAGAGAAAACAAGTTCCTCAACTACTATTACATTTGTAAACAATTTTATGAATTTCTAAACATTAAAAGGTAGAAATCCTATCAAAACTGCTGATAATCGGGGTTCATCAACAATTCTGTTTAAAAGATTAACATATAAAATATCGGTTAGCAAGAATTAATGCGACGAAAAATGGAAAAGATGCCGAATTTCGTCAAATTCGGCATCTTTTTAAGAAAAACACAAGCGCCTGGCGGCGAGACATGCATATTTCATTTACTTTACAAGCTTCTCTTTTTCCTTACAAAATAATGGCAATTAAGCCGCCTGATCCCTCATTAATAATCCTTTCTAGCGTCTCTTTTAGCTTGTATCGAGCATTTTCTGGCATCATGGCAATTTTCCCTTGAATACCTTCTCTTACAAGTGAGCTTAAGCTTCTGCCAAAGATATCTGAATTCCAAATCGATAATGGGTCATCTTCAAAGTCTTGCATTAAATAGCGGACAAGTTCTTCACTTTGTTTCTCTGTACCGATAATTGGCGAGAACTCAGACTCCACATCCACCTTAATCATATGAATAGAAGGAGCCACCGCTTTTAATCTAACACCAAATCTTGACCCTTGTCTAATGATCTCAGGTTCATCCAGACTCATATCGGCTAAGGACGGTGCGGCAATACCATACCCCGTCTGTTTCACCATGATGAGAGCGTCCGAGATTTGGTCATATTCCCTCTTTGCATCCGCGAAGTCTTGCATTAATTCTAACAAATGGTCTTTCCCTCTTACCTCGACTCCGACTATTTCCTTTAACACATCATCATAAAGTTCATCTGGAGCAAATAAATCAATCTCTGCAATCCCCTGCCCCATATCTACTCCTGCCAATCCAGCATTATTGATATAATCATATTCATAGAATTGCTGGACAACACGATCAACATCACGCAACCGTTTGATGTCTTTCACCGTTTCTTTTACAGCCTCTTGATAGTTAGATCTTAACCAATGATCTTCTTTTAAAACCATTACCCAGCTTGGCAAATTCACATTGACTTCAAGTACTGGGAATTCATAGAGTGCTTCCCGAAGAACACTCATCACATCTTCTTCTCTCATCCCTTCAACAGACATAGCGAGCACAGGTATATCATATTTATCTTCTAATTCCTTTCTCAGTGCCTCTGTTTCAGCATGATGCGGACGGGAAGAATTGATGACCATTATAAATGGCTTCCCAACTTCTTTAAGCTCATCTATCACGCGTTCTTCCGCTTCAATATAATCACTACGTGGAATCTCACCAATCGTGCCATCTGTTGTAATGACAACACCTAAAACTGAATGTTCCTGAATCACTTTTCTTGTTCCAATCTCAGCTGCTTCGTGAAATGAGATCGGGTCTTCATACCACGGTGTATTGATCATTCTCGGGCCATTTTCATCTTCATAGCCCTTTGCACCTGGTACTGTATATCCAACACAATCTACAAGCCTTACATTCACTTCTAGCCCCTCATCCACCTGAACAGTGACTGCCTGATTGGGGACAAATTTCGGTTCAGTCGTCATAATGGTTCTTCCTGCGGCACTTTGTGGAAGTTCATCCTGTGCCCGTGCTCGATCTGCTTCACTTTTAATATTCGGTAGAACAGCCAATTCCATAAACTTCTTAATGAATGTGGACTTACCTGTACGAACAGCTCCTACTACTCCCAAATAGATGTCCCCGCCCGTTCTTTCCGCAATATCTTTAAAAATATCCACCTTTTCCAAGAGGTTCCCTCCTATCATTAAGTTCAAGGGACAAACCATAATAGACGCTCGTCAATATATGTTTATGATGTTGTCCGATTCTCATATGACCATAATTATTGCCAATTAAAAAATCCTTCTTCCACATTATATTTAGTGAAAGAAGGAATATTCCTATTTAGCCATATAAATCGGTTCATTGTTTTCATCCACTGTGTAAGGCAAAGAATAAGCTGGAACAAATGGAGAATCTTTCGTAAGAATATCGATTATATTATCACCATTTTGATAGGATTCATTATCGCCTTTTATCGATTGATACAAATCACTTATATAATCAACATATATTTCTCCTTTTCCATCCATAACGAATGATAAGTTGTTATGACTAAAAGGAGAAGTAACATATGGTTCGGTTTTATAGCCTAACTTCGAAAAGTCAATCGAGTAAACGTTATCTGCCAGCGTTTCTTTAAATGGAGGATATTTTTGTGATTGAAGCCTGATTTTTATTTCTCTTATTTTTTCAGCCATTCTTAAATCCACTAACTTTACAGTAGGATCTGTTTCCACATCGGTTAGTACATACTGAAAAATCCCTCCACTCTCAAAAGAATTTCCCGGGGGAGAGGATAGATAACTCGGAACAATTTTCGAAAAATCAATGGGGTATTTTATGTATATAGGTGTATCTTGATCACGAGTTTTAATCGGTAAAATCCCATCTTTTTCATCTTGGTATTGATCCACTGCCTTTTGTACCGACTCAAGTTGGTCTTCGTACGGGATTTTATTTTCTGCTTTTCTCTCATCAGGATACATACAACCTGATAATATTAATATAAGTAATAATGGCATAATAAACCGTAATTGCATCGATGTTCATCCTTTCAACTGCGTACGCCAATCATAAGAATCTAGTGAAATTTAGTAAGTCGGTCCTGACAGGACAATAAATAATGTAATAAAACCTCCGAAAATTAAACAAACCCAACCAACAATACCTGCTATCACTTTCATCCACTTATTTTTTAATTTATAACGAACTAGGTACATAGCAAACATAGCTACTGCGAATAATCCCATGCCTATAATGGAAATCCACATTTTTTGCATTGAAACTGACATCATCTTTCCTCCGTTACTCTTCTTCTCATGGATTGACATTTGTCTAGAAGCCAAATCTTTAGGTCTTTTTCATTATAACATTTTTCGTCAACTAGAAATAAAAACTTAATGACACTTCCATTACTATTTATTTTCACATAAAAATATGAAGCAAGGCTTAACCCCCCTGCTCCATAACGACAACCCAATACCCATACCAGTAGTTCAAGCATATCGCTTCAGACTTAGTATATGCATCAAAATTAATAACGCATCATCTCTTGCCCATACTTAATGTTGTTCCATTTGCGCACTTAAAATATCCACAAGGTCTTCCATTTCATTTTTCTTTAGTCGCGCCATTAGCCTTTCGACAGCTTCTTTTGCGTCCACGTTATTAAACAGAACATGATATAACATTTCGGTAATTGGCATTTGACAATGATACTTTTGAGCAAGTTGATAAGCCGCTTTTGTTGTTCTTACACCCTCCACGGCCATCCCCATATTTTGGAGTACATCTTCTAAATTTTGCCCTTGTCCGAGCATATTTCCTGCTCTCCAATTTCTTGAATGGACACTTGTGCATGTAACAATTAAATCGCCCACACCTGCCAGACCGGAGAATGTTAGTGGATTTGCCCCAATCTTTGTTCCAAGACGAGAAATTTCAGCCAATCCCCGCGTAATGAGGGCAGCCTTAGCATTATCACCGAAGCCTAGACCATCAGACACTCCTGCTGCAAGCGCAATAATATTCTTTAAGGCGCCCCCGATCTCTACCCCAACTATGTCTGGGTTTGTGTAAACGCGGAAGTTTTGATTCATAAATAGATCACGAACATACTCTGCCGCTTCCATATTTTTAGAAGAAACCGTCACCGTTGTAGGATGTCTTAAACTAACTTCTTCCGCATGACTCGGTCCTGACAAAACCACGATGTCCTTAAGAATTTTATTTGGGACCTCTTCTTCCAACATTTCCGAAATACGTAACAGTGTATCCGGTTCTATTCCTTTACTCACATGAACAAAAATGAGAGGTTTTTGTTGAAATTTAAGAATCGCTCTCATTTGCTCTCTGATTGCCTTTGTAGGGACAGCCACGATAACGGTCCCTACTTCTTCTAGTGCCTCTTCCAGTGAGGTGGAAGCAACAATATTTTCCGGCAAGGAAATTCCCGGAAGATATTTTGAGTTCTCATGTTTTCTATTGATTTCTTTCTTTTGCAAATCATTTCTCGTCCAAAGTGTTACTTCATGCCCATTATCAGCTAATACTAGGGCAAGAGCTGTCCCCCAGCTGCCAGCGCCAATCACCGCAAGTTTTTCTTTTTTATTAGCCAAATTGTTCACCTACTCTATAGTTGTTAAGTCTTATGTTCTCGCTCTAGCAATCATTTTTATAGGAGTTCCTTCAAATCCAAATGCTTCCCGAATCCGATTCTCTAAAAACCTTTCATAAGAAAAGTGCATAAGTTCGGGGTCATTCACAAAAACAACAAAAGTTGGTGGTTTGACTCCAACCTGTGTAGCGTATAAGATTTTTAACCTACGGCCTTTATCTGTTGGTGCCGGATTACGGGCAATCGCATCCATAATAATCTCATTCAAGACACTTGATTGGACACGTAAAGAGTGATTCTCGCTAGCCATTTTAATAACAGGAGGCAGCGTTATAAGTCTCTTCTTCGTTTTAGCCGATACAAAGACAATCGGTGCATAATCAAGAAATTGAAAGTGGGCTCTGATTTGCTCTTCAAAATTCTTCATAGTTTTATCATCTTTTTCAACAACATCCCACTTATTGACAACAATGATGATTCCCCTACCGGCTTCGTGGGCGTAACCAGCAATCTTTTTATCTTGCTCCAAGATTCCTTCTTCCCCATTCAACACAACTAGAACTATATCTGAGCGATCAATCGCTTTTAAAGCCCTGAGAACACTATATTTTTCTGTCTTCTCATAAACTTTTCCTTTCTTCCGCATCCCAGCAGTATCAATAATCGTATATTTCTGACCTTCAAACTCGTAGGCAGAATCCGTCGCATCTCGTGTTGTACCAGCAATATCACTCACAATTACTCGATCTTCACCAAGTAACGCATTCACAATCGACGATTTTCCAACATTTGGACGACCAATTAAGCTAAATTTGATGATATCCTCATCTTCACTTTCTTCCAAATCACTAGGAAAATGCCGAACAACCTCATCTAGCATATCTCCTAACCCGAGTCCATGAGAGCCCGATATTGGGAAGGGTTCGCCGAAACCTAATGAATAAAACTCAAAAACATCTGCTTTCATCTCCGGATTATCTACTTTATTAACAGCTAGAACGACAGGCTTTTTCGAGCGGAATAATATTTTTCCAACTTCCTCATCTGTAGATGTGACACCTTCTCGAGCACTTACTATAAAAATTATCACATCTGCTTCTTCAATTGCTAATTCAGCTTGCTCACGAATTTCGACTAAAAAAGGAGCATCTCCCATATCGATTCCACCCGTATCAATTAAATGAAACTCGTGTGTAAGCCAATCACCCGTTCCATAAATCCGATCTCGGGTTACACCTGGTGAATCTTCTACAATGGAGATCCGCTCCCCAACAATTCTATTGAAAATTGTAGACTTCCCTACATTGGGACGCCCTACAATTGCAACGGTAGCTTTGGCCATATCATCATCACTCACTTCAAGTCAAATTCAAAATCTTTTTTATACATGTTTCGGTCAAGTTTCAAAATACATTTTATTCTCTTCATGCTCACCAGCTAGCACCCTGTCACTTACTGATATTACACATATTCAAGCTAGACGTATAATCCACAATATACCATTTTATGAATTTCTAAACAACGAAAATAAAAAATTGACGATTTAATGCAAAACTTTTTTACTTTTAGTTACTTTCATTAATACAAAAATCTTTGAAAAAATAAAACCAATCATCATCGTAAAAATAGTGATGGATAAAATATCAAATACTTCCAAAGAGCCAATTAAATAAGGGATTCTCCATTTAGATAAAATAAGGGCCAGTAAAAACTCCCCCTGTAAAACACCGAGACAAACCAACAAGACTCTTTCCAAAAAATTGAACGGGAAAACAAAATAGCTTACTACGATTAATAAAAAGGCCAGTAAAATTTTTCTGTCCACTATCATTAAAATTGGATCGTATAATTCGAATAATCGGAGTCCCGTATATCCCAATAGGAGCGAAAAGATAGAGATGAGTAAGATAAATTGCTTTTTAAATGATAGCTTTACCATGATCATATAGCAAGCAATTAATACAATAAGACCTTGTCCGCTCATCATAAAGCCATTAAAAGAAATTTTTAACGGCAGACAAATAATCATAACAAGTGCAAATAAAGCGATCTTCCATCGGTGTTCTTCTTGTTTGTCCATTAAAAAGGTAGCAAAAATCCATATTATCCAAACAAAAAGTAAAAATATGCTTCCCGGCATTTAACCACCTCCCTTCCCATTATAGGAAAGGAAAACAGAATTTAATCAGTTTTTTAATTCGGTGAAGGCAAAGAATGAATATAACCTAAAACAGCCACCTCTAAAGCAAGTGGCTGTTAACATAATAATTATTGCTACTTAAAGGATGCACACCTTAAGAAATTCCATCATAAGTCACAGTGTTCGCGCCTGTTTTTGGGATGCAAAACTCAAGTATTTCCCATTCACTTTATGCGCCCTGGGTTAGCACTTTCAAACTTTTGTAAAGATTCTTCTATTTCTTTTCCTTCGCTTCCTTTACCAATGTTTCCGCTTCCTCTTGTGCTTCTCTTAAAATCGTATTAATATCTACCCCATCTAGCAACCTCTCTTCTAAAGCCGCATAGGCATCCTCCTCATACGGAGAAAAGTGATCTAAATCCGTCGGATAGGAATGCTTTGTCAATGCATTGATATTCAAATCTTCCATCCATGGGCGTTCTTCGATTAAGTCCCCTAGGAAGTCATCATTTATTGCTGGGTCGGCCAATGAGGATGCGCGACCTTTTCGAGCCGTCGCCCGTTGGACGTCGTCTGTGAACAAGTACGCGATTACTTTAAATGCTTCATCGGGATGTTCAGAAGATGCTGCGACACCGATATTTCCAGATCTTGAAGGCCGGGAAATACCAGGGCGGTCTTTCCAAACAGGATAGGTCACAATATCAAAGTTAAAATCTTCATCTTCTGAAAAAAGTTCAACCTGCGACCAAATGGGATTCATCGCCACGTTCCGGTCCCCGAAAAACGGTCCGATACTAGGATCCCTATCATCATCTCCTTCCGGGACATTACCCGGAATCGAATACACACGTTCCATCTTTCTTAAATACTCTTGATAAAGTGGCATGTATTTCTCACTCGTATAAGCAGGCTCATCTGTTTCTGGATCCACTTTTGGAACGCCGCGCTGGTCTAACATAATACTTGCATACGGAATTTGTAATCCGTAGTAGTGCACACCATTCTTTTCCCCAGTCAATTTAGCGGCCAAATCGATAATTTCGTCCCAAGTCATATCATCTTTTGGGTAATCCACGCCAAACATATCAAAAATATCTTTATTATAATGCAACACCGTGGCGCCTCGAGTATACGGTAACGTGTAAAGTTTGCCATCGGCGAACATCCGTGACTCAGCTAAAAGGCTTGGTTCGATTCTACTTAAATCAAAATTGTGTTTCTCAATTAAATCACTCATATCCATCGTTAATCCATGTTCCGTAAAATTAGGGAGACCAGAAGGATTACCCAAAAAGATAATGTCGGGCATAATTTTCTTGGCCAGCAGATCCTCAATAGGTTGATCTAAATACTTTAGTTTAATATGAGGAAATGCCGCTTCAACCGGCTCTTTAATCTCCTCATTAAATCGCTTTTCTTCCCATGCTTCAGGATAAACAATGTTTAAAGTAATATTTTCTATGGGATCATCTTCACTTGCTCCAGCATCATTATTCTCACCCTCACCTTTCGTTACACTTTGTTCCGATTTACAGGCGGTCAGAGCTAACATAAGCATTACTCCCAGCACAAAAACAGCAAATAGTTTCGTGAATTTTGACATCATTTTCCTCCCTTTTGTTCCTTTTTTATGAAAGCGCATTCATATAGAAATAGTACAACTGTATTTGGCAAGTGTAAAATGCATGAAACGGCAGCCCTTTTTGTAAACCACTTGCCAACCTCTAATTTTTCATCATCATAGACTCCTTCATTCGTTTACTTTCACCCCCAAACAGAATGAGGTGGGAGTGGTGGATTAGGCGATCCACTACGGCTTCCGTTAGAATTGGATCGCCAAAGACATGGTTCCACTGTCCGAATTGAAGATTGGTAGTAATGATAATGCTCCGTTTTTCATAACACATAGATATCACTTGAAACAGTAGTTCTGCACCTTGCTTATGCAATGGAATATAGCCTAGCTCATCTAATATTAATAGATCAAGCTTATCTATTCTGTTAAACAGCCTGGTCAACGTACCTTTTTCATTCGCTTCCAACAGCTCATTTGCCAATGAAGCAACGGTATAGAACTTCACTCGCTTGCCATACTTCTGTATGGCATTGATTCCTATGAGCGTAGAGAGGTAGGTTTTACCTGCACCTACTCCACCATAAAAAATCATATTTTCCTTTGCCTCGATAAATTCTCCTTCTAATACCGATTCTTGACTTAACCCCTGACCCAATTGAATATCTGTCCAATCAAAAGGATTGCCAGACACGTTCGGCAGCGTTGCCGTTTTGAATAATAGGTTTATCTTACGCTCCTCACGCTGCTTCACTTCCTTTTCAAAAAGTGTTAATAAGTATTGTTGAGGAT
Source organism: Lederbergia ruris (assembly GCF_018332955.1). Taxonomy (NCBI): domain Bacteria; kingdom Bacillati; phylum Bacillota; class Bacilli; order Caryophanales; family Bacillaceae; genus Lederbergia; species Lederbergia ruris. The sequence goes on along the minus strand of NZ_BORB01000005.1, from coordinate 488 downwards.
CTTCTATGTTCACCGTATGGAAATTCTCACGAATCCAGCTGAGTTTTAATCGCTTTGCGTACTCCTGAATCATTTCATGCATTATGCCTGCCTCCTTTTAGAGGAAAAGAAGACATCATATTTCTTAATCCCTCGCTCAGCGACTGGCATGACTGGGATGCTAGGCTTCATCTCCAACGTATCACGATAACCCCGCCCGTGAATAAGTTGATGGAAAACCTGTTTGATTGATTCGGAAGATGGATGGATCCTTTTAGAAGCTATCTCCAACGCTTCTGTTGCCTTTTCTAAACTATGTTCTTTCAGTAATGTTGATAATAGTTTGAGAGCTTCTTTCTTCTCCTCAACGGTGCATTCATTTAAATAGCTTCGCCAGCGTTCCGGTAATTGGCCATAGAACGTCGTATATTTCAAAGCTGTTGGCCTTGTGGCCATAAGAGATAGGTAGGGTTGCCATACCATTGATTTTGATGCATTTCCGTAGATTC